>JAWVCV010000045.1:0-4636 GCA_033858115.1 Gaiellaceae bacterium | reverse complement strand
GCACATCAGCACGGGCTCGCCCTCACGGGGGAAGACGACGGCGTCGTAGCCCTTCATCCCCCAGAAGTTCGTCAGGTAGAGGACGTTGTCGGGCGCGCGCACGACGAGCGCGTCCAGCCCCTGCTCGACCATGAGCGCCCGCACCCGGTCGAGCTTCGCGTCATCGCGGGGCCAGGTCACGCCACACCCCGAGCTTGTGTTGATTCAACACAAACCCTTCTCAACTCGCCAGAAACCCGCATCGTTGCGGAGGCCCGGGCGAGCTTGTGTTGAAACAACACAAACCTCACGCCCGCTCCCAGACGACGACGCCGTCGCGGGTCACGACACGGCCGATCCCGCCCGCCGGGTAGTGCCCGCAGACGACGAGGACCTCCTGGTCGACGAGCTCCGGCAAGAGCGCACGGCGCGTCGCGGCGCACACCGGCGGATCTCCGTCGGAGACGTAGGTGCGATCCGGCTCGTCCAGCAGCATCGGGTGCACTGCGGCGTCGGCCATGAGGAAGGCGCGCTCGCCCTCCGACTCGATCCGCAGTCCCATGTGACCGGGGTAGTGGCCCGGCAGCTCGACGGCCGTGACGCCGTCAGCGATCTCCGTCTCGCCGGCGACCTCGTCGAAGGAGATGGGCAGGACGCAGCGCGCGATGTGCGGCCGGTCGGTCTCGCGCGCGAAGGCGATTCCGTCGCGATGCGCGACGTATCGTGCGCGCGGGAAGACGACGCCGCCCTCGCGATCGGTGTTCCAGCCGACGTGGTCGACGTGCAGGTGCGTCAGGAAGACGACGTCCACGTCCTCGCGCGCCGTGCCCGCGTCCGGAAGGGCCGAGATCAGCCCCTCCTCGAACTCGGCGTCCCAGCCCCAGAGGCCCGCCGGCCCGACCCCGGTGTCCACGAGCACCGTCTTGCCGCCAGACCGGAGGAGATAGGACGTGCAGGGGAGCCGCCAGCGCGAACCTGCGAAGAGCTCGGGGTACAGCTCTCGGTACGGCGCCCAATCCGACGTGTCGGGATACAGGTTGCCAAGCTCGTCCAGCACGCCGACGGCGTCGACGAGCGGCACCAGCTCGACGGAGCCGACTACCACCGCACCTTCGGCGGCGGCGGCTCGCCGTGCGCTTCCTGCCAGCCGACCACCGGGTTGCGGAGGACGCCGATCCGCTCGATCTCGGCCTCGATCACGTCGCCCGGCTGCAGATAGAGCGACGCTGCGTCCTCGGAGAACCCGGCCACGCCGCTGACGGTCCCGGTCGAGAGCACGTCGCCGGCCGAGTACCCGAGCGCCGAGTAGTGGGAGATGATCTCCGGGATCGTGACGCTCATCCGGCCGGAGTGCGAGGTCTGCCGTGACTCGCCGTTGACGCGCAGCTCCATCGCGAGGTCGTGGGGGTCCGGGATCTCGTCCGGTGTCACGATCCAGGGGCCGAGCGGGCAGAACGTGTCGATCGCCTTGCAGAAGCTGAAGACCCCGGACCGCATCTCGCGGCGCTGGATGTCTCGTGCCGTGATGTCGTTGAAGATCACGTAGCCGCCGACGTAGTCCATCGCCTCCTCGGGCGGGAACCACTTGCCGGCCTTCTTGAGCACGACCGCCAGCTCGAGCTCGTAGTCGAGCTCCTCGGTCAGGTGCTCCGGATAGACGACCGGCTCGTCCGGGCCGACGATCGCGTCGACGTTCTGGAAGAAGACGATCCAGGGTGCGATCTCGTGCGACCAGTCGACGTTCTTCGACTCGTCCTCGTGCTCCCGGAAGTTGCCGGCCGTGTGGAAGAACTTCTTCGGCACGATCGGCGCCCGCAGCCGTGCGCCCGCCAGGGCCACCCGCTCGCCGGTCTCGCCGCCCCCGCCGCGCTCGAACCAGTCGCGCATCGTCGGCACGTCGAGCACGGCGATCTCCTCGCCGTCGATGTAGCCGACCCGGCCCTCGTCGAAGGTGACCAGCTTCATTGCGCGCGCAGCCAGGCGAGGACGTCGGCGGCATTTTCGTCGGGAGGGAAGACGGGATAGAAGACCTTCACGATGCGCCCATTCTCCGCCACCAGGGCGAGGCGCCCGTAGAGGGTCTCGCCTGCAACCGCGAACGTGGGCAAGCCGAGCGCGGCGCCCAGTCTCCGCTCGGGATCGGCGATCACCGGAAACGGCATCGCGTTCCGCGCCGCGAACTCGACCTGGTCGGCGAGCGGCTGCGTCGAGAGGCCGGCGACCCGCTTCCCGAGCGCCTGCAGCTCGCCGTGGGCATCGCGGAAGCCACAGGACTGTGGCGTGCAACCGCGCGCGCCGGGGGTCGCGTCCCAGCCGGGCAGTGACGGAACGCCCGGACGGCCCGTCCTCGGGTAGACGTAGATGACGTCGTGGTCGTGCACGTTCACCGTGCCCTCGGAGGACTCGAGCTCCAGATCGGGCAACGGGAGCCCAGTCAAGTGCGCGGCCGCGCCGTCGTCCGCCGGCACGGGCAGATCAACGGGCAGGGTGTAGGGATCGTTGCTCATGCGACCCCGCAAAGCGTGGTCGCGGCCCGTGTGTAGACCTCTGCGATCTTGACCAGCCCGTCGATCTCGAGATTCTCGCCGTACTCGGGGTCGGGCAGCCCGGAGGAGGTGCCGTAGTTGACCGTCGCGATCCCGTAACGCGAGAGCACCGACGCGTCCGAGAACCAACGCGTGACGTCGCGCTCCGGCACCGCACCGAACACCTCCTCGTGCGCTCCTTCGAGCGCGCCCACGAGCGGATGCGACTCGTCGAGCTGGGCTCCCGGAGCCGTCACGTAGACCTCCGCCTCGACCCCGTCGAGGCTTCGCGCGAACTCGAGCGCCTTGCGGCGCGCCTCGGCCATCTGGACGTCGGGTGGAACCCTCAGGTCGAGGAAGAGGTCTGTGCGGTGCGGCGTCCGTGACACGCGCCAGCCGAAGCCGCCCTGGATCGCGCCCACGTTTGCGACGCCGCGCACGTCGCCGTACGACATCGCCTCCTCCCACTCCGGGAGCCAGGCAAGGACGCGGTCGAGCACGTCGCGCATCCGCACGATCGAGTTCTCCTCGAGCCGCCCGGACGAGAAAGCCGTATGGATGAATGGGCCGGAGGTCGAGAGCCGCAGCCAGAGCGTCCCGAAGTGCGCGAGCACGAGCTTCTGCTCCGTCGGCTCGCCGAGGATGCACATGTCGGCGGCGCCGCCGTGGCCGACGAGGTAGCGGGAGCCGGCCGCGTAGCCGCGGAACTCCGCTCCCTGCGCGTCGCCCTGCTGCGTCTTCTCGATCTCACCGGCCACGGCCGCGATCATCACGTCCCCCTTCAGGGCGGTGTCGCCGAGCGCCCGGACGGCCGCGAGGTAGGCGACGAGGGCCCCTTTCATGTTCGAGATCCCCAGCCCGTAGATCCTCTCGTCGCGCACGAACCCTTCGGGCTGGAAGCCGGGGATGCCGGCCAGCCACGGCTCGCGCCCCGAGTACGAGGTGTCCATGTGGCCGTTGAACATCAACGTCGGGCCGTTGCCGGTGCCGGCACGGGTCGCGAGCACGTTCGCGCGCCCGTCCTCGACCTGCTGCCACTGCACCGCGAGGCCGAGCTCGTGGCACTGCTCGGCCATCCACGCCGCCATCGCCTCCTCGGAGCCGGTGAAGCTGGGGATCGAGACCGCCGCCAGGGCGTCAGCGACCAGATGCTCGCGATCGATCACGAGTCGCGACCTCCCATCCCGGGCAGCCCCTCGGGCGGCGCGGGCGCCGGGACCGTCTCGAGGCCGGCCTCCCGCCACCCAGCGAAGCCGCCGACGAGGTCGGCGACGCGCTCCCGGCCAAGCTGCCGGACCGACGCGGCCGCGAGACTGGACGAGTAGCCCTCGTGGCAGACGAGGATCAGCTCGAGCGAGTCATCGGTGATGTGCTCGTTCGAGAAGCCCGACTCCGGGTCGACGCGCCACTCGAGCACCGAGCGGGGCACGTGTACCGAGCCCGGGATGATCCCGTCCCGGGCGCGCTCATCGTGCGAGCGCAGATCGACGATCGCACTCCCGTTGCGCGCGCGTTCATGGGCCTCCTGCGGCAGGTAGCGCACGATCTGGCCGCGGGCGTCGGCGAGGATCCGGTCAGTCCCGGAAATGGGGCAGCACCTTCTCGCCGAAGAGCCGGATCTGGTCGTGCCGATCTTCGCCCCACAGCTCGAGCATGACGTGCGTGCAGCCGGCGTCGCGATACTCCTCGATCGCCTCGATGCAGTCGGCCGGCGTGCCGGCGATCGGCTTGCACTTGTCGAGGATCTCGTCGGTCACCTTCGCCTTCGCAGCGAGCCTGCCGCCCTGCTCCATCGCCTCGGCGACCGGTCGGATCTCCTCCTGCGTCAGGCCGGCGAGGTCGAGCAGCGTGTCGGCCGAGCCCTGGATGTTCTGCACCTTGTTCGCCAGATACATGCCGGCGATCTCGCGCGCGCCGTCGCGGCCCCGGGCGCGATCCTCGTCGATCGAGGCGACGACCGTGCAGCCGATGTCGATGTCGGAGCCCGTGTTCCCGACGGTGTAGCGAACAAAAGCCGGCGTCGTGATCGACGGCGTCAAGCAGCCTTCCGCGATCTCGCCCGCGAGCGCCTGCATCTTCGGCGCCGTCGCCGCCACGTAGACGGGTGGCACCCCGCGCGGGGTGTGCGCTTC
>JAWVCV010000044.1:0-8165 GCA_033858115.1 Gaiellaceae bacterium | reverse complement strand
GCGAGTACGACGAGGCCCAGGCGGCGATCCTGGTGGCCGAGCGGCGGGCGCTGGCCGTCCGCGTCGCCGGCGAGGAGCGCCTGATCGCTGCGGACGACGCTGGGCGCTACCGGGACGCGCTCGGCGTTATGCCACCCGGCGGGCTGCCCGAGGCGTTCCTCCAGGGCGGCCCCGACTCTCTCCGCCAGCTGGTGCTTCGCTTCGCCAAGGGCCGCGGCCCGTTCACGACCGCCGAGGCTGACCGGCGCTTCGGGCTCGAGCTCGAGGGTCTGCTGCACGAGCTCGAGCGGGCAGACCTGCTCATCCGCGCCGAGCTCCGGCCCGGCGGCACCGAGCGCGAGTGGTGCGACCCCGATGTGCTCCGGCGCCTGCGCCGCGCCTCGCTCGCTGCGCTGCGGCGCGAGGTCGAGCCCGCCGAGCAGGCCTCCTTCGGGCGCTTTCTGCCCACCTGGCACGGGATCGGCCGCCGCGCGAGCCTGCGCGAGGCGCTCGTGCCGCTGCAGGGGCTCGCTCTGCCCGTGTCGCTCTGGGAGACCGAGGTGCTGCCACGCCGCGTGCCCGGCTACCAGCCGTCGTGGCTGGACGGCCTCTGTGCCGCGGGCGAGCTCGTGTGGGTGGGCGCCGGGCTCGACCGCGTCGCCGTCTACTTCCGCGAGGACGCGCCCGTGCTGGGCCGCGCCGCTGGAGCGCCGCCTCCGGAGACGTCCGAGGCCGACGCGATTCGCGAGGCGCTCGGGCGCAGCGCCATGTTCTGGTTCGACCTGCTCGCGGAGACGGGGCTCGCGGCGGAGGCGGCGCTGCCCGCGCTCTGGGAGCTCGTCTGGGCGGGCGAGGTGACGAACGACGCCTGGACGCCGCTACGCGCGGGCCGCCGCTACCAGGCGCCCCGAGCCGAGCGCAGGCCGCGGCGCTTCTCGCGCACGCGGGGCGCGACGATCACCTCCACCCAGGGCCGCTGGTCGCGCACCGAGACGCTCTTCCCGGGCACGCCCGATCGGCGCGCCCTGGCCGAGCTGCTGCTCGAGCGGCAGGGGATCGTCACCCGCGACGGCGTTCGCGGCGAGGGGATCCCCGGGGGCTACGGCGCCGTCTACTCCGAGCTGAAGGATCTCGAGACGATCGGCGCCTGCCGGCGCGGCTATTTCGTCGAGGGGCTCGGCGGCGCGCAGTTCGCGCTGCCGGGAGCCGTGGAGCGCCTGCGCGAGCTGCGCTCTGCAGCCTGGGGCAGGGAGGAGGAGCCGGAGCCGCTCGTGCTCGCCGCAGCCGATCCCGCGCAGCCCTACGGCGCCGCGCTGCCCTGGCCGAAACGGGCCGGCGCGCGAGCCGCGCGCGTCGCCGGCGCCCAGGTCGTCCTGCTGGGCGGCGAGGCCGCGCTCTTCGTCGAGCGCGGCGGCCGGACACTCGTTCCGCTTCGCGAGCCGGACGAAGAATGGCTGCGCCCGGCAGTCGCTGCGCTCGTCGAGCATGTGCGCGCCGGGGGCGCGAAGCGGCTCGCCGTCGAGCGATTCGACGGCCGCCCGGTGACGGAGACCGAGATCATGCCGCTGCTCGTGGAAGCAGGCTTTCTCGCCGGTCCGCGGCGAGCAGTGCTCCGCCCTTAATTTCCAGCGCTTTCTGCCCGATCACAGGGTCGTGACTGTCAGTCTGGCTCAGCGCGTAGGGCTTCGTCCGGTCGAGCTGCCGCCCGAGCAGCGGCGGACGCTGGCTGCCGCACGCGTCGCCGCGCTCGGATTCCTGACCCAGACGGTCCTCGTCTTCGGCGCCGCTGCGGCAGTCGGAGACCTCCAGGCGCCGGTACTCGTCGGCGCCGCAATGTCCATGTCGCTGGCGCTGCTGCTGATCGGCCGCTACGAGCGGCTTCCACGCTCGGCGAACCGCCTGATCGCGCTCACGGCCACGCTGATCATCGCCGAGATCACCCTCCTCCAGCCGTCCGGCGAGCGCTATGCCCCTCTCTACCTCGGCGTCGTCGTCTTCGTCTCTCTCTACTTCAGCCGGACGCAGGCGCTCGGTCAGCTGCTGGTCGCCGTCGGGCTCTGGGCCGTGGCGCTGAGCCGGGCGCACCCGCCGGCCGAGGCGGCCCAGATCTGGGTGCTCGGTGCGGGCACGCTCGTCGCGGCAGCCGTGGTGATTCGGTCCCTGCGCGACAGGCTCACGCTCGCCGCTGAGCGTGCCCAGAACGAGCGCTCGATCCTCGACGCCTTCTTCCTCAACGCCCCCGCCGGCTTCGGCTTCCTCGACCACGACCTGCGGCACGTGCGCGTCAATCAGGCGCTCGCCGAGATCATGGGCTATGAACGGGAGCACATCGAGGGCCGGACGCTGCGGGAGCTGGCGCCGATCAACGCGAACATCCTCGAGCCGCTGGCCCGCTCAGTGCTCGAGTCCGGCGAAGCAGTGCTCGGGATCGAGATCGAGGACTCCGAGGGCGACTGCCACCTTGTCAGCTATTACCCCGTGCCCGGCCCTGCCGGCCTGGCGGGGATCGGCACGGCGGTGACGGACGTCACCCATCTGAAGAACGTCGAACGCCGGCTCGAGGAGACGAATCGGAGCCTGACGGTGCTCGCGACGACCGACGAGCTGACGAAGCTGCCGAACCGGCGCATGTTCGGCGAGCAACTCGAGCTTGCTCTCGCCCGAGCCCGACGCGGCGGGCTCGCGGTCGCCATCCTCTGCCTCGACCTCGACCGCTTCAAGGAGGTCAACGACACGCTCGGCCACGCCTACGGCGACCAGATGCTCGTCGAGGTCGCCGCCCGGCTGCGGGCGGGCGCGCGGGATACCGATGTCGTCTCGCGCATCGGCGGCGACGAGTTCGTGATCCTGCTCGCAGATCTCGACGTCCAGGACGCGCCGCACCTGGCGGAGACGGTCGCCGAGCGAATCCGCGACCTACTCGCCGAGCCGCTCGCGATCAACCCGGTCGAGCTGAAGGTGGAGGCTTCGATCGGCGTCGCGCTCTACCCGCTCGACTCCCGCGACGCGAAGGGCCTGCTGGCCGTGGCCGACGCGGCGATGTACGCCGGCAAGAACGCGCTCGCCCGCATCGTCGCCTGACGCGGGCGGACGCTACGCTCGCCGCGTGCCTGAGGGCGACTCGCTCCACCGCGCCGCGAAACGACTGCAGCCGCTCGTCGGTCAGCGGCTCGAGGCCGCGTCGCCCCATCCCCGCGCCCAGGCGACCGGTGTCGCGCCTCGCATCGACGGTCGCGTGCTCGAGTCGGTCGAGGCCGTCGGCAAGAACCTGCTCCTCCGCTTCGAGGGCGGGATCGTCGTCCGCAGCCACCTGCGCATGAACGGTCGCTGGCGCGTCGAGCCCCGCGGCAAGCCGCGCACCGGCCTGCCGTGGCTCGTGCTGCGCGGGGACGAGGTCGAGGGAGTGCTCTGGAATGGCCCGGTGCTCACGCTCGAGAGCCGAAACGTGACACGGCTGGGCCAGGACGTGCTCGCCGACGACTTCGACCTCGAGTCCGCGGTCGCGCGGGTGCGCGGCGCCGGTGGGCTCTGGCTCGGCGAGGCGCTCCAGGACCAGCGGCTCGTCGCGGGGATCGGGAACATGTGGATGGCCGAGGCGCTCTGGACGATCCGGCTCTCCCCCTGGTTGCGCGTTCGCGACGTCGGCGACGGGATGCTGCGGGAGGCGATCGAAGCCGCCCGGCGGCTGATGCGGACGGCGCTCCAGACCGGCAGACCCGGGCGCGACGTCTACCGGCGCGCGGGCCGGCCGTGCCTGCGTTGCGGCACGATCGTGCGCTCGCGGGGGCAGGGCGATGCCAACCGCACTGCCTACTGGTGCCCGGGTTGCCAGGCAGGAGGCGTACCGCCGGGGGAGTAGACAGGGCGGATGGCGGTACGAGCACCGCACCTCCACCTCACCCTGCGCGCCTTCTGCCTGGGCGCCTTCGTCTTCCTCGGCCGAGCGCTCGAGGAAGGCGACGACCTCCCGTTCGCCTTCGAGGAGCACTTGCAGCGCGCCGGCCCGGCGCTCTACGAGTACAGGCCGCTCGTGCGGACGTTCGTCGAGTCGCGTGCGAGCGCCTTGGAGTCGCGGGAGGACGCCCGGATCGCGCTCGAGGAGCTGCTGCGCGAGCCCGCCGCCGCGATCTTCGCGCGGGCGCACGCAGGCTCGAAGCCCACCGAGGAACGGGCGCTCTTCCGCACCGTCCTGGTCTCGCTCCTGATCTCGACCGCCGAAGGCTGCGGCGGCTTCGACTGGGACGACGTTGCGTTCGAGCGCGCCTACGCCGAGCTCGAGCGGTCGTTGTTCGGGAGCGCACGGGCCTACGCCGCCGTCGCGCCGCTCGTCGGGATCTCGGTCGTGACGCAGGTCGAGCTCGCCGCGGGAATCCGGCTGCGCGCTGCGGCGACGGGCGAGCTCTCCCACCACTGGCCCGAGGCGCAGGGTCTGCTGCCGGCGGGCTTCGGGCGCGAGGTCGACCGCTACTGCGTCCTCGAGCTGGAGCGCGCGCTCGAGCCCGGCGAGGACCCGCCCGATGCGCCTGCCGAGCTCTCAGACGCGGTTTCCGCGCTCCGCCTGGCGACCGCCGCTCCGGTCGCGGCCGGGCCGGTGCTCTTCGAGCGCCTCGACTGGCGCCCGTTCGGGATCCGGCCCGTGCTGCCGATCGCGGCGACTCAGCCGCCCGGCGAGGCGTCGCGGCTCGACTCCTTCCGCGCCGAGCTCGCCCGCGAGCTGCTGGCGCGGCTCACGCTCGCGGACGCCGACGTGGCCCTGGCCGAGGCGCTCGACCGCTGGGAGCTGTCCCTCTTCCAGAACGAGCCCTTCCGGTCGGAGCAGCTACGTGGCGCCCTGGCCGGCCTGCTCGGCGACACCTGGGAGCTCCGCGCCGCGGTCTTGCTCGGCGAAGGGAGTGACGAGCGGCGGGCGATCCACGCTGCGCTGCGCGCGCTCGCCTCCGGCGAGCAAGCCACGGAGCGGGCCGAGAACGCCGTTCGGCGCGCGCTCGTCGAGACGCTCAGACACGGCGATCGGGCGGCGCTCGTCCGCTCGCTCGACGACGTCCTGCTCGGCCTGCGCACGGCGCCGCGGCTCGCCGAGACCGCCTAGCGCCGGATCGTCACGATCTTGTGACAGAGCCGTTGCGCTCCTGGTGCGAGCGCGCCGCTAGCGTCGAGCTCATGGACGAAGCTCGCGTGCTCGCCCGCCTCGACCGGATCGATGCGCTCGACCGAGGTGGCGCGGCGCCCCGAGAGTTGCTCGCGGAGCTGCGCGGGCTGCTGCGGGACGCGGAGGAGCTCGCACGCATTGAGCGGCCGCTGACGACTGGACGCGAGGAGGTGGTCGAGCGCCTTCGCACGGCGCTGGCACGGGACATAATCGGCATGTGATCGCCAACTGGGACGAGGTCGAGAAGGAGCGTCGCGAAGCCGGCCACATCGGCGGCGACTGGACCCGCGTCGGCGACGTCGCCGGCACGAGGAATGTGGGCCTCAACCGGATCCAGGTCGATCCGGGCAAGTGGTCGACTCCGTTGCACCGGCAGACCGCGGAGGAGGAGATCTTCTTCGTCCTGGCCGGCTCGGGAGCCTGCCTGCTCGACGGCGCGGCGTTCGCCGTCCGCGAGGGCGACTGCGTGGTCCATCGCGCAAGGGAAGCGCACACCCTGCGCGCGGGCGACGAAGGCCTCGACGTGCTTGCGTTCGGCACGCGCGGCGGCACGGAGATCGGCCACCTCCCCCGTGCCGGGGTCGCCTGGATTGGCGGCACGTGGGCCGATGTCGGCGGCGGTCTCCCGCCGTGGCAGCGCGACGCGGCGGTTGGCGAGCCCGAGCTGCCACAGCTCGGCGAGCGGCCACCCAGCGTGGCCAACGTCGACGAGGTCGAGGGTGCGTACGAGGGCCGCTGGAAGCTGCTCGCACGACAGGCCGGCTCGGAGCGGACGGGCCTGAACTGGGGCCGGCTTGCCGAGGGCGAGGAAGGCGCGCCGCCGCACTGCCACTCCGCGGACGAGGAGATCTTCGTCGTCCTCGAGGGCGAGGGCATGCTCGAGCTCTGGCCGACGCCGCAGCGCGCTCGAGAGGGCGCCGAGTACGAGGCCAAGCCCATTCGCGCGGGTGACGTGATCTCGCGTCCCGCCGGAACGGCGATCGCGCACGGCATCCGCGCGGGCAAGCCGGGCCTGACGTATCTGGCCTACGGCACGCGCGTCTCCGACGACGCCTGTTACTACCCGCGCTCGAACAAGATCTTCTTCCGCGGGCTCGGACTGATCGCCCGGCTCGAGGATCTCCACTACGACGACGGCGAGCCGAGCTGACTCCGGCTGCAGGAAAAGCGCGGCTAGGCTTGAAAGGCGAGTCCACATGGGACTCATGCGCCTGCTACCGCGCCCGAACACTCGGGCGCAGACCGCCAACGAGGAGACCTCCTTGCAGAGGGTGATCGTGTTCGCGAACCAGAAGGGAGGCGTCGCGAAGACGACGACGACGCTGAACCTGGCCGTTGCCTTCAAGGAGCAGGGCCACCGAGTGCTCGTCGTGGATCTCGACCCCCAGGGCAACCTGACGATGAGCCAGGGCATGAACCCCGACGCGATCGAGCGCTCGATGTTCGACGTGCTCGTCCACCGGCTGCCGATCTCCGAGATCATCCACCAGTCGGAAGTGGACGTCGCCGTCTCCTCGATCGACCTGGCCGGCGCCGAGCTTGCGCTGAGCTCGATGATCGGCCGCGAGCGCGCGCTGGAGAAGGCGCTGCTCGAGGTGCGCGACAAATACGACTTCATCATGATCGACACGCCGCCGTCGCTCGGCCTCTTGACGATCAACGCGTTCGTCGCCGCGACCGGCGTGATCGTCCCCGTCCAGTGCGAATACCTTTCGCTGCGCGGGCTCGTGCAGCTCGAGAACACGCTTGCGATGGTGCGCGAGAACCTCAATCCGGAGGTCAAGATCGAGGGGATCCTGCCGACGATGTTCGACCGGCGGACGCTGCACTCGCGCGAGGCCGTCGAGATCCTCGAGGAGAACTTCGGCGACCTCGTCTACAAAACGCGGATCCGCAAGACCGTCCGCTACGCCGAGGCCCCCGTGAAGGGCCAATCCGTGCTCAAATACGACCCGAACGGTACGGCCGCCGAGGCCTACCGCGAGCTGGCGAAGGAGGTGCTCCATGGCGCGAAATCGCGCGAGCATGCGTGAGGGCCCGCTCGCGGAGCTCTTCCGCGCGACCGAGGCGGCCCAGCGGCAGGCAGAGCAGGCGAAGCCTGAGACCGCGCCTGAGCAGCCGCAGGAGAAGACCGTCGAGCACGTCCCCGACTTCGCGAAGGAGGAACCACGCGCGGCCGCACCGGCGCCCGCGCCCTCACCGCCAGCGGCGCCGCCGGTAAGTCCCAAGCGTGAAAAGCCAGCTGCGGCTGCTCCCGCTCCGGCTGCGCCGCCTCCTGCACGCGAGCCCGTCTACGAACCGCCGGTGACCCGCATGATCGAGCCGCTGCCGGAGCCGGCACCCCGGCTCGAATACGCGGTCCCGCGCGACTCGTCCTCGTACCTGGCGGTAATCCGCGTCATCGGCGTCGGCGGAGCCGGCCTGAACGCGGTCAACCGGATGATCGACGCGGGCATCTCACAGGTCGAGTTCGTCGCCGTCAATACGGACATGCAGCAGCTCCAGATCTCGGACGCGGCGGTCAAGCTCCACATCGGCCGCGAGCTGACCCAGGGCCTCGGCTCGGGCTCCGAGCCGGAGATCGGCCGCCGGGCGGCCGAGGAGAGCTACGACCAGATCAAGAACGCACTGCGCGGCTCAGACATGGTCTTCGTCACAGCCGGCGAGGGCGGCGGCACCGGCACCGGCGGAGCTCCGGTCGTAGCGCGGATCGCGCGCGAGCTCGGCGCGCTCACGGTCGGCATCGTCACGACGCCCTTCCGCTTCGAAGGCTCGCGCCGCAAGTCCTCAGCCGATCAGGGAGTGGAGGAGCTGCGCGCCGCCTGCGACACGGTGATCGTGATCCCGAACGATCGCCTGCTCGAGGTGCTCGACCGCTCGACGTCGATGCTCGACGCCTTCAAGATCGCGGACGACGTCCTCCGCCAGGGCGTCCAGGGCATCACCGACCTGATCACGATGCCCGGTTTGATCAACCTCGACTTCGCCGACGTGCGCACCGTCATGCGCGACGCCGGCTCGGCCCTGATGGGGATCG
>JAWVCV010000043.1:0-3339 GCA_033858115.1 Gaiellaceae bacterium | reverse complement strand
CCTACACCTATCCCGCGCAGCGGAGCGGGACCTTCGCCTACTCTGCACGATCCACGCCGGCCGGACGGGCGTGCTGGTGGTGGCGAGGGCGCCCGGCTGATCGCGTCAAGCGGCGGGTGCCGGCGCGGCCATGACCTCGCGCGGGGCGGCCGGCAGGGTGCCGCCGAACAGCTGCGCGACGGCGTCGGTGGCCATCGGCCGCGCGTAGTAGAAGCCCTGCGCGTGGACACAGCCGAGGCGGACGAGACTGTCCGCCTGCCCGCTCGTCTCGACGCCTTCAGCCACGACGTCCATCTGCAGACCCGCGGCCATCTTGACGATCGCCTCGACGATCGTCTTGTCCTGGGCGCTCGTGTCCATCGCGGCGATGAAGCGGCGATCGATCTTGAGGCCGTCGATCGGGAAGCGGCGCAGGTAGGCGAGCGAGGAGTAGCCCGTGCCGAAATCGTCGAGCACGAGCCTCAGCCCGAGCGCCTTCAGGTCGACGAGCGTCTGGGCCGTGGCGTCCGACTCGGTGACGAGCACACCCTCGGTGATCTCCAGCGTCAGCGCCGCTGGGTCGAGCCCGGTCTCCGCAAGCACGGCCGCGACCGTCGCCACGATGCCAGGTGAGGCGACCTGGCGCGGTGAGAGATTGACCGAGACGCTGAGCGACCGACCCGCGGCGTTCCAGCGCGCTCCCTCGGCGCAGGCGAGGCGCAGCACATGTTCTCCGACGGCCAGGATCGCGCCGCTCTCCTCGGCGACGGGAATGAACTCGCCCGGGGAGACGAGCCCTCGCTGCGGGTGGTACCAGCGCACGAGCGCCTCGACGCCGATGATCTCGCCGCGGTCGAGCGTGACGATCGGCTGGTAGTGGACGACCAGCTCGTTGCCGAGCTCGAGCGCCCGCCGCAGGTCGTTCTCGACCCGTAGGCGCTCGCTGGCGTGGCCGCGCATGACCGCGTCGAAGAGCTCGAAGCCTCCGCGCCCGTTCTCCTTCGCGCGGTACATCGCCGCGTCGGCCTCGCCGACGAGATCCTCCGCGGTGCGGGCGATATTCGTCGCGACAGCGATCCCGACACTGGCCGAGACGAACTGCTCGCTCGTGCCGAGCACGAACGGACGGGCGAGTGCAGCGGTGATCCGCTGCGCGATCGTGATCGCCAGCTCGGGGTCGACGAGGTCGTCGCAGATGACGCAGAACTCGTCGCCGCCGAACCGCGCGACCGTGTCACCCGGGCGCAGCGCCTCGATCAGCCGTATGGCCAGCGCACAGAGGAGCTCGTCACCGGCGCCGTGGCCGAGCGAGTCGTTGACCAGCTTGAAGCGGTCTAGGTCGATGAACAACACGGCCACCGACCTCTTGCGCCGCGCGGTCTGGTTGAGGGCGAGCGAGAGCCGGTCCATGAACAGGGTGCGGTTCGGCAGGCCGGTCAGCGGGTCGTGGAGGCCCTGACGCTGCATCTCTTCTTCCGCGCGGCGGCGCTCGATCGCGTCAGCGAGCACGTTCGCCGTCGCCTCGAGGAACGCGATCTCATCGGGCGCGAACGGAGCGCCCGCTGTGGGTCGCAGGACGAGCAGCTCACCGAACGGAGCGTCGTGCGGACCGATCGGCACGGGCAGGCCCTCAAGCGCACTGGAGCCGGCACCCAGGCCATGGCCGTCGGATGAGGCCGTGATCGTGGCGCTGAGCTCGGCGCCGAGCACGGTACGCCCAATCGTCACGGTCTCCTGCAGCAGGCCGCGGAGGTCCTCGCCCTCGAGCGCGAGCCGCCCGAGACGCGCGACGGCGGTCTGCTGGGCGAGGTTGCGCTCGAGCTTCGCCTCGGTCTGGCGCAGGCCCTCGCGCGCCCCGTCGAGCGCCTCGGCGGCGCGCCCGACCTCCTCCTGCATGAGGTTGAAGGAGCGCGCCAGCTCACCGATCTCGTCGCGCGTGCGGACGTCGACGGGGACGACGTCGACGCGGGCCTTGGCGGCCTCAAGATCGCCGGTGCTCAGAGCGCGCATCGCCCGCGTGAGGTCGGCGAGAGTGCCGGTGGCGAGGCGCGCGGCGGCGTCGGAGATCTGCTCGACAGCCTGGGCAATGATGCCCGGGAGGATCAGACCAACGGTGATCGTGAGGATCGCGACCGCGACGAAGATGTCCTGCAGCAGCGAGATCAGCGCCGGCTGACCCTCCGCCACCGAGCTGACGGCCAGCAGGTAGCCGGCGCCGTCGAGCGCCATCACCGCGACCATCGCGCCGGTGAGCTTGAGGCTCAGGGAGCGCTTGACTCCCGGGAGGCCGGCGCGGCGGCGGTCGGAGATGAACCGCCACGCGTAGAAGACCGAGCCGGCGTAGGCGAGGCCGAGCGACAGCAGCACGGTCGGGAGCCCGAACTGCTCGAAGCCGAGGCAGGTGGCGAGCAGCCAGACGACGCCGGCGCCGACCCCGAGCACGATCGTCCCGCGCGGCGCGCGGTAGGGCCGAGCACGCTCGGGCTCGTTGCGGCGCAGCAGCAAGACGGCGACCGAAGGCAGGCTGATGCCGATCAGATAGGTGAAGTTGGCCGCAGCGATCATCCACGTCGGAACCCCGAGCAGGAGCGCGCCGATCGCGAGACCCGCCGTCAGCAGCGTCGGGATCCAGGGCACGTCGCGGCTGTTGCGGTTGGCCCAGGAGCGCGGCAGCAGGCCGTCCTCGGACAGCTGGGACAGCGTCCGCGACGCGCCCGCGAGAGGCTGCAGCGTGCCCATGAACATGTTGGAGATCAGAAACCAGATCGCGGCGGCTTTGGCGCCGCCCGCGAGCAGCGGCGCGAAGGTCGGCCCGAGGCTGGTCATGAGCTCGCCGCCCATGGCCGCCGGGCCGACGGAGCCGAGCCAGACCAAGGGGAGGACGACGAAGAACAGCCCCGCCATCGCGCCGCTGGCGAACACCGCCCTCGGCACGTTGCGCGTGGGGTCCTTGGTCTCGCCGACGTGGCATGCCGCCGCCTCGAAGGCGGGCGCGGCGAAGCCGACGAGGTAGAGGCCCGCCATCGCCGACGTGACGACGCCGAAGAAGCCGTCGAACGGCGTGTCGAGGTGGAAGGACACAGCGCGCGCGTAGTCGACGGTACCGGCGAAGATCGGGATGACGGCGGAGAGCAGGGCGAGGAAGGCCGCGATGCCCGCGACGGGGATGGCAACGCGCGTGACGGTCCGTACGCCGAGCAGGTTGATGGCGGTGAACGCCAGCACGACGGCGATCGCGAGTGGTGTGACCGGGATCCAAGGCAGGTACCACTCGTGCAGGGCGGTGGCCGAGAGGATCGCGGTGAAACCACACGTCGGGACCCAACCCCACCAGTAACAGACGCCTGTGAGATTGGCCAG
>JAWVCV010000042.1:0-4047 GCA_033858115.1 Gaiellaceae bacterium | reverse complement strand
CCAGCTATCCTGTACTCGCCGAGGTGGCGGTAGCTCAGTTGGTAGAGCCCCGGGTTGTGGTCCCGGTGGTCGCGGGTTCGAGTCCCGTTCGCCACCTGCCTTCTTGCGCAAGATGGCCATCCGCGGGAGCGGGTGGCCATCGCGCGTAGACCCCCCGAAGGGTCGGCCCGCCTCCCAGGAGCACCATCGCCGTCCGGCTGGTCGGACACACTGACCCGCGCATGGCAGACGTGATTCCGATTCAGGGCGCCGGTGCGACGGCAAAGGCCCGCAACCCAGTCGCTGTCGCGATCCTCTCCGTCATCACGCTCGGGATCTACCTGATCTTCTGGTGGTACTCCATCAACCGAGAGCTGGCCGACTACGGCCGCGCACTCGGCACGAGCGATCTCGGCGACAGCCCGGCGAAGTCGACGCTTGCGCTCTTCCCGGGCGCGCTCGTGATCGTGCCCGCAGTCTGGACGACGGTGACCACCTTCAAGCGCGTGCAGGCGGCACAGAAGCTGGCCGGGCAGGCACCCATCAACGGCTGGCTCGGCCTCGTGCTCTACGTCGTGATCTCGCCGGCGCTCTACGCGTACATGCAGAGCGGGCTCAACAGCGTCTGGAAGGCTCAGGCCACGGCCTAGGGGGTCGCTTCGGGCGTGCTGCGACGGATCCCCGCCGCGGCGCACTCGAGGCCGCGCTCGTCGAAGAGGTAAGGGACGCAGTTGCGGATCTCGTGCGCCGGCCCGTCCAGGTGGTCGGAGCCGATCGCTGCGTTGACCGCGTAGCGCACCGGGATCTCGTGGCAGACGACGAGGATCCGTCGCTCGCCCCGGGCGAGCAGCCGCTCGAAGCCGAGCGCGTAACGGCCCGCCGCGGCGTCGAGGCTCTCGCCCCCCGGGAACGGGTCGGCGCGAGTGTGCTCGCGCTTCCAGGCGCGGTAGTCCTCGATCGTCCGGCCCTCGAGCTCGCCGACCCCGATGTCGTCGAGCAGCGGCTCGACCACGAGCGGCACCTGCCGCTCCGCGAGGGCGATCTCGGCGGTCTCTCGTGTCCGTCCGAATCGGGTGTGGACGCAGAGCTCGAGGTCGATCGCCGCCACCTGGAAGCCAAGCGCGCGCGCCTCCTCCCGCCCCTGCTCGGTCAGCGCCACCGGCACCGCAGGGTCGCCGTTTACTCGTTGGCTGGCGTTGAGCTCCGACTGGCCGTGGCGCACGAGGACGAAGAGCCGCACCCGGCTACCCTACGCCTGCGATGAACGTCCTCTTCCTCTGCATCGGCAATGCAGGACGCTCCCAGATGGCCCACGCGTTCCTCGAACGGCTCGGCGGGCACGAGGTGCGCTCGGCCGGAAGCCATGCCGAGGCCGGCCTGCACCCCGAGGTCGTCCAGGCGATGAGCGAGCTCGGCTACGACCTCTCCGGCCGGACGCCGCGGCAGCTCGAGCCGGATGCCGACGCGGCCTGGGCGGACGTGGTCGTGACGATGGGCTGCGGCGACGTGTGCCCGATTCTGCCCGGCAAGAGCTACGTCGACTGGGGCCTCGAGGATCCGGCGGGGAAGCCGCTCGGGCGCGTGCGCGAGATTCGCGACGAGATCGAGCGGCGGGTCGGCGAGCTCGCCCGCGAGCTCGACCCAGCGCCGCAACCCTCTGCTTGAATGGCCCGGTGTTGAATGGCGCAGTGACCACCCAGTGAGCACACAGGTCGAAGAGCTCGGCGGCGACGCCGTGCGCCTGACGGTGGATGTCCCGGCGCACGACGTCCACCACGCAGTGGAGCACGCCACCTCCGACCTCGCGTCGTCGGTGAAGATTCCAGGCTTCCGGCCAGGCAAGGTGCCGATCCCGATCCTGGAGCAGCGGCTCGGCAAGGAGCGCATCTACGCGGAGGCCGTCGACAGCCACATCTCCGGCTGGTTTTGGAACGCCGCCGCCCGCGCGCGGATCCGCCCGATCGGGCAGCCGCAGTACGAGTACGAGCTGCCGACCGCAGACGACGCCGAGTGGCAGTTCACGGCGACCGTGCCGGTGCAGCCGAAGGTGGACGTCGTCGACTGGACGACGCTCGAAGTGGGGAAGCCCGAGGCCGAGATTCCCGAGGAGCTCGTCGCGCAGGAGCTCGATGCGTTGCGGGAGTCGGTCGCGGAGCTCGTTCCCGCCGACGACCGGCCCGCCCAGGAGGGCGACACGCTCGTCGTCGACATCGTCTCTCCCGACGGCGAGGCGCAGCGCGAC
Source organism: Gaiellaceae bacterium (assembly GCA_033858115.1). Lineage (GTDB taxonomy): Bacteria > Actinomycetota > Thermoleophilia > Gaiellales > Gaiellaceae > Gaiellasilicea. Next base: position 1,826 of record JAWVCV010000042.1, on the reverse strand, counting down.
ACCGTCGTCGAGCTGGGCGCCGGCAGGCTCGTCGAGGAAGTCGAGGCCGCGCTCGTGGGCGCTTCGACCGGCGAGACCAAGAGCGTCACCTACGAGCTCGCCGACGAGTCGTCCGCGTCGGCGGACCTGACGGTCAAGGAGATCAAGGCGAAGGTGCTGCCCGAGCTCGACGACGACCTTGCCCGCTCCGCCAGCGAGTTCGACACGCTCGACGAGCTCCGCGCCGACATCGAGCAGCGCCTGCGCGCTCAGCTAGACGCGGAGATCGAGGACGCGTTCCGCGCCAACGCGGTCGACGCCCTCGTCGCGGCCTCGAAGGTCGCCCCGGCGGGGCCGCTCGTGGAGTCGCGGACGCGGGAGCTCCTGACCGGCTTCATCCGCTCGCTCGAGCGGCGAGGCATCGCGCCGGAGACCTACCTGCAGCTGACCGGTCGCACGGCCGAGCAGCTGACCGCGTCGATGCAGATGGAAGCCGCGCTGTCGGTGGCCCGCGAGCTCGCTCTCGAGGCGGTCGCGGACAAGCTCGGGATCGAGGTGTCCGACGAGCAGGTCAAGGAACTCGTCCGCGAGCAGGCTGAAGCGGCGGGCGAGGATGCCGATGAAGTGATCGAAGACCTCTGGCAGCATGGCCGGCACGAGGACCTGCGCGAAGACCTGCGTCTGCGCGCGGCGCTCGACCGTGTGGCGGCCGAGGTGAAGCCGATCCCGATCGAGCAGGCAGCTGCGCGCGACGCGATCTGGACGCCCGACAAGGAAAAACCCGAAGCCGAGACGAAGTTGTGGACCCCCGGTAACTGAGTGTCTGGAAGCAAGGAGCCTGCATGAGCCCGTTGATCCCGATGGTGATCGAGCAAACCTCGCGTGGCGAGCGCTCGTTCGACATCTACTCCCGCTTGCTGAACGAGCGGATTGTCTTTCTCGGAACCCCGGTGGACGACCAGATCGCGAACCTGATCGTGGCGCAGCTGCTCCACCTGGAGTCCGAAGACCCCGACAAGGACGTCCAGATCTACATCAACTCGCCGGGGGGCTCCGTCTACGCCGGCCTCGCGATCTACGACACGATGCAGTTCATCAAGCCCGACGTCCAGACCACCTGCGTCGGGATTGCGATGAGCATGGGCGCGCTCCTGCTTGCGGGCGGCGCGACAGGAAAGCGGTTCGCGCTCCCGAACGCAAAGATCTTGATCCACCAGGTGTCGGGCGGCTTCTCCGGTCAGGCGACCGACATCGAGATTGCCGCGCGCGAGACGATTGCCCTGAAGCGAAGACTCGAAGAGATCATCAGCCATCACTCAGGCCAGAACATCGAGAAGGTCTCCAAGGACATGGAGCGCGACTACTTCCTGACGGCGCAAGAAGCGAACGACTACGGAATCATTGATCGTGTGATCGAACACCGGCACTAGCCGATTCCCCGAATCCGAGGTACAAGAAGACATGGCCCGCGCATCCGAAGGCAACGAGCAGCTCCTCTGCAGCTTCTGCGGCAAGAGCCAGCGACAGGTGAAGAAGCTGATTGCGGGCCCCGGGGTCTACATCTGCGACGAGTGCATCGATCTCTGCAACGAGATCATCGACGAGGAGCTGACGACCCCGACCCAGCTCGACCTCGACAACCTGCCGCGCCCACTCGACATCTACTCCGTGCTGAACGACTACGTCGTGTCGCAGGAAGAAGCGAAGCGGACGCTCGCCGTGGCGGTCTACAACCACTACAAGCGCGTGCGGATGGGTCAGGAGGACGGCGACGTCGAGCTGCAGAAGTCGAACATCCTGCTGCTCGGGCCGACCGGCTGCGGGAAGACGCTGCTCGCGCAGACGCT
>JAWVCV010000041.1:0-8624 GCA_033858115.1 Gaiellaceae bacterium | reverse complement strand
GCCGTAGACGGGGTCGCCCGAGACGGGCAGCCCGATCGCTTCGAGATGCACGCGGATCTGATGCGTCCGGCCGGTCTCGAGCGTGACCGCGAGCAGAGCGCGCGGTCCCAGCAGCTCCAGCACCTCGAACCGCGTCACCGCGTCGCGCGGCGTCGGCGTGTCCAGCGAGTGGCGCGAACGGTCGACGCGGTCGCGGCCGATCGGCGCCTCGATCCTGCCGGTGCGGGAGCGCGGCGACCCTTTGACGAGCGCCAGGTACCGCCGCTCGACCTTGCGGCGCCGGATCAGCTCCTGCAGCTTCGCGTGGGCCTCCTCGGACCGGGCGACGACGAGCAGGCCGGAGGTGTCGCGGTCGAGCCGGTGCACGATGCCCGGCCGCTCGTCGTCGCCCCCGGCGGCGTCGAGCGCGAGCAGGCCGTGCACGAGCGTGCCGGTGTCGCCGTGCGAGCCGGGATGGACGACCAGCCCCGCCGGCTTGTCGACGACGAGCAGGTGCTCGTCCTCCCATGCGATCGGAATGTCCATCTCCTCGGGTTGAAGCGGCCCGGCCGCCTCGGGCAGCTCGACGACCACGTCCTCCCCGCCCTCGAGACGGTGGCTCTTCGGCCGCGACTCGCCGTCCACGAGCACCGCGCCGCCGGCGATCAACCGCTCTGCGAGCGCCCGCGAGCCCACCTCCGGCCGCCCCGCGAGGGCGCGGTCGAGGCGCTCCGGCTCAGGGGCGCGAAAGCGGAGAGTGGCCAACTCGGCGCGGCCGGTGCTTGGCACGGTCGGCGCCCGCGAGGGCCCCGAAGAGGATGGCGACGCCGACGACGATGAAGACGTCGGCGAGGTTGAACGCAGGCCAGTAGCGGAAGTCGAGGAAGTCCGTGACGTGACCGAGCCGGACCCGGTCGAGCAGGTTCGAGAGGCTGCCCCCGAGGACGAAGCCGAGCGCAACCGGCAGCACCGGGTGACGTGCGCCCGCTCGTGCGAAGAAGACCAGCATCCAGAGGACGGCGAGCGCGGTGAGCGCGATCACGATCGACGTTGCTCGCGAAAAGAGGCCGAAGGCGATCCCCGAGTTGTGGACGTGGTGGATGGAGAACGGGCCCGCGATCTGCACTTCCTCGTTCAGGTCGAGCGCACGCGCGACGACCTGCTTCGTCAGCTGGTCTGCGATCACCGCGGCGACGGCCACCGCGGCCAGACCGAGCCACTGGTGCGCTCCGGCCCCGAGCGGGCGCTCGGCGGCCAGGATCGGGCGCAGCGCGTTCGTGGACGAGCCGACGCGAATCTCGAACGGACGGCCCTCCTCGCCCCGCGCCGGCTCGCTCATCGCGCCAGCTTCCGCGCGTCGTCGATGCAGAGCGTCGTCCACGGAACGGCCTCGAGCCGCTCGACCGGAATCTTCTTGCCGCAGATCCTGCAGGTGCCGTACTCGCCGGACTCGATCCGGGCGAGCGCCTCCTCGACCTCGCGCAGCTGCTCGCGCGCATCCTCCTCGAGCCCTTCGTCCAGCTCGCGCTCGTACGTCTCGGTGGCCAGGTCGGCGGGGTGGTTGTCGGCGCTCGACGAGAGCAGCTCACCGGTCTCCTCGGTCAGCGACGCACCGCCGATGTCGTGGTGGGCGATCGTGCCGAGTAGCCGCTCGCGGTGCTGCAGCAGCTCCTCCCGGAACCGGTCGGTGTCGATGCTCATGCGGTCTCCTGTCCGCCCGCCGTGGCGAGCCGTCGCTCGATCTCGTCCGGCGCGATGCCGGCCAGCTCGACGATCTTGTCTCGGGAGCCGCCGCCTGAAACGAGCGTCACGCTCGACCGAGGCACCTCGAGCGTTTCCGCCAGCAACGCGAGGACGGCCTCGTTGGCCTTGCCGCGTTCCGGAACGGCGGCCACGCGCAGCTTCCAGCCATCGCCGTGCCTGCCGACCACCCCCGCCTGGGCGGCGCCCGGAGCGACCCGCAATCGAAGTCTCGTCGTGGACGCGCTCACGCGCCCAAGGATAGTCGCGACCTAGGAGATCAGCCGCCGGATCTCGCCGGTCTGCTCGCCGACCGGCTCGCGCTCGTCCGCGGAGGCCTCGTCGAGGCTGTCGAGCGCGGAGCGGAGCAAGGACTTGATCCGGCGCAGCTCGGTCTCGAGCCGCTCCTTCTCGGCGGACGCGCGCCGCGCGATCGCTCGCGCTTCGGCGTGCGCCTCGCCGACGATCGTCTCGGCGTCCTTGCGCGCCTGCTCGCGCATCTGCTGCGCGGAGCTCTCGGCGGACACGAGCGTCGTCCGCAGCAGCCCCTCCAGCTCCTTGTGGCGGGTCAGGTCGAGCTCGAGCTGCTCGATCCGGTCGGCGAGATCGGCCCGCTCGCGCCAGACGTCCTCGAAGCTGTCGGCGATCTCGGTGAGCATGCGGTCGGCCGCATCGCGCTTGTAGCCGAAGACCCCCTTGCCGAGCTTGACGTGGCGGATCTCGACGGGGGTATAGGCCATCGTGACTCCTTCCTACAGGCGCTCGAGCAGCGAGACGAGGACGTTTCTGATCACGATCAGGACGATGATCGCCACCATCGGCGACAGGTCGAGGGGGCCGACGGGCGGCAGCACGCGCCGGAAGAGGCGCAGGTACGGATCGCACACGTCGTAGAGGAAGCGCTGAACACGGTTCAGCCAGGGCCGGTAGGGCAGCCGGATCCAGGACGTGAGGATGTACGCGAACAGCAACAGCGTGTACACCCAGAGAAAGACGCCGACAAAGCTCGCAAGCGAGGAACCGAGGTCGGCAAGCAGCATGGCGAAAGCGCCCATGCGCTCTCGTTCTCGTTACAGCCGGGCTTTCCTACCCGGGCTGCCTAGCGGCTCGGCGAGGCCGGCTCCGCCGGCCGGGAGGCGCAGCCGGGCAGTGCCGCTAGGCCTGGTTGAAGAAGCCGCCGCGCTCGAGCATCCTGGCCCGCTCTTCGGCCGAGACCTCGACGTTGCGCGGGGTGAGCAGGAAGACCTTGTCGGCGACGCGCTGCATGCCGCCGTCGAGCGCGTAGGTGAGACCGCTGGCGAAGTCGATCAGCCGCTTCGAGAGATCCTGGTCCGCGCTCTGGAGGTTCAGGATCACCGGCACGCCGTCCTTGAACCGGTCGGCGATCTGCTGTGCGTCGTTGAAGCTGCGCGGCAGGATCAGGTGCACCTTCACCGAGGCGGGGTTTGGCACGGCCTCGACGCCGCGGAGGCGCGTCGCCGGCCGGGTCACGGCCGTCGCGTCGGCCTCCGGCTCGGGATCGGTCCAGTCGTCGAAGTCACGCCCGCGACGCGGCTGGAGGCGGCGGACGTTTGCCCGCTCGCGCGGCGCGTAGCTGCGCTCGAGCTCCTCGTTCGTGGCGTAGCCGTCCTCGTCCCAGTCGTCCTCCTCGGCGATGCCGAAGTAGACGAGCGTGCGACTCCAAACGTCTGCAAATCCCATCGGCGCTGCGAATTATGGCCCATAGAGCGCCGAGCCGACACGGACGAGCGTGGCGCCCTCCTCGGCCGCGACCCGGTAGTCCTGGGATGTCCCCATCGAGAGCTCGCGCAGCCCGTGCTCCGCGGCCAGCTCGCGCAGGCGGCGGAAGTACGGCCGTGACGCCTCCGGCTCGGCCGCCGGCGGCGGCATCGTCATCAAGCCTCTGACGTCGCCGTAGGCGCCCAGCAGCTCGCCGAGCCGGTCGGGGGGCACGCCCGACTTGGACTCCTCGCCGGACAGGTTCACCTCGACGAGAGCCGGCGCGGTGAGCCGGCCGGCGGCCGACTCCGAGCCGAGCGAGTGGACGAGCTCGCAGATCTCGCTGACGAGCTTCGCCTTGTTCGACTGGAGGTGGCCGATGAAGTGCCAGCGGAAGGCGTCGCCGTAGACGGCGTGCTTGCGCTCGAGATCCTGAGCCCGGTTCTCCCCCACCACCTGGATCCCGGCCTCGGCCAGCACGGCCATGTCCTCGAGCGAGACGTACTTCGTGGCCGCGACGACGGTCACGGCCGGCCCGGCCTCGGCCTTGATCCGCTCGTAGGCGGCGCGGACGTGCTCAGGCGACACGCGCGATCACTCCCTGGACGCCCCGCGGTTCGCCGGTACGGCGGTGGGAGAAGAAGAGCTCGCTGTTGCAGGCGGTGCAGAGGTCGACGCGCTCGATCTCGTCGACGCCTGCGTCTCGAAGCACGCGCTCGGCCGCACCCCAGAGGTCCAGCTTCAGCCCGTGGATGACCGAGCACCCGATCGTCGCGGCAAACGGCTGCGCCACGTCCGGCCCTACCTCGTAGCAGCAGGGGCCGATCGCGGGGCCGATCGCCGCCTGGACGCTGCCGCCGAGCGTCCGCACGCCCTCGGCGACGATGCCCGCGAGCAGGCCGCGCCAGCCGGCGTGGAGCACGGCGACGGCCGGCCGCTCGCCGTCCACGCGGACGAGGGCGATTGGCAGGCAGTCGGCCGTCAGCGCCAGGACCGGCAGGTCGGGCTCGTCGGTCCAGAGCCCGTCTCCGGGCCTCCCGACGGAGCCCGCCTGCGCCTGGTGGACCTGCGGGGAATGGAGCTGGCGATTCAGCGCGAGCCGCTCGACGTCGGCGCCGATCTCGGCGCAGAGCCGGCGCCGGTTCTCGTCCACGCGCTCGGCGTCGTCCCCGGTCAGCCGCCCGAGGTTGAGCGACTCGTACGGCCCCTCGCTGACACCGCCGAGGCGGGAGGAGAAGACGACCTCATAGGGTCCCGGCGGCTCCCAGCGGATCATCGGCTCCGCAGCCTCTCGGCCTCGGAGAGCAGCCAGTCGCGCGTGTTCAGATTCGGGTCGCCGATCACGCAGGCGAGCAAATGGTCCAGCGCCGCGCCCAGCTCGGGTCCCGCTTGCCAGCCGGCCGCGATCAGGTCGCTGCCGTCGACGGCGAGCTGGTCGAGCCGGTGCGGTCGCTCGAGCTCGCCGGCGAGCGTCTGCCTGAAGCGCTCCAGCTTGTCGACGTCCGCGGCGGTCGTCGCGTCCGGCTGCTCGCGCTTGCCCAGCAGATCGGCGCGCTTGTGCGCGACCAGGTCGAATGCCAGCTCGTCCCCGTGCCGATGAAGGAATCTGCGCGCCTTGGCCGCGTCCCCCGGCGCCGGCACGCCGAACATGTGCTCGCGGACGAGCCGCCGCACCTGCTGGCGAAGCTTGGCCGGATAGCGGAGGCGCCCGAGGACGGATGACGCGATCTCGGCACCGATGTCCTCGTGGCTGCGCTTGCCAAGCTCGGGCTTGGCGTAGAAGTGCATGCGGCCGTCCGGTCCCCGCCAGGCCGACTCGGGCTTCCCGAGGTCGTGGAGGAGCGCGGCCAGGCGGACGGCCAGCGGGGCGCCGGCGTCGGCTGCCGCCTGCACGACGCGGAAGACGTGCTCGTCGAGCGGCAGGTCGTGGTAGCGGCTCTCCTGGTCGAAACCGAGCGCGGGCTCGATCTCCGGCAGCAGGTGCACGAGGACGCCCGCGTCGCGCGCGAGGCGCAGGGCCTTCGCCGGCTCCGGGCCGAGGAGCAGCTTCGACAGCTCGCCGAGTCCGTCGGCTGCGAGGCCGCCGCCGATCCGCTCGCCCGAGACGTGGGCGATCTGGGGCGCCCACTCGCGCATCTGCCGCAGCGTGTCCTCGTCGGGGTCGAAGCCGAGCTCGGAGACGAAGCGAAGTCCACGGACGATGCGCAGCGGGTCGTCCCTGAAGCTCGTCGGGCTCGTCGCCCGGAGCACGCCCTGCTCGAGGTCGGAACGTCCTCCGAGCGGATCGAGGATGGCGCCGTCCTCGAGACGCTTGGCGATCGCGTTGATCGTGAAGTCGCGACGCTCCATGTCCTCCTCGAGCGAGATGCCGGCGTCGGCGACGATCTCGAAGTCGTGGCGGCCGGGGCCTGTCGAGCGCTCGACACGCGGCGGCGTGAACTCGATCCCCGCCGGCTGGAGCGCCCGGGCCGACTTGTCGCGCGGCAGCAGGCGCGCGCCGACGCGCTGGTCGGCGACGATCAGGTCCTCGACCTTGCCGTGCGGCTCCAGGGCCGCCCGCAGCTCACCGTGGCCCACACCGGGGACGACGAAGTCGAGCTCACGCGGGGTCTTTCCGAGCAGCTCGTCGCGGACGGCTCCGCCGACCACGTACGCGTCGAGGCCGAGCGAGTGCACGTAGTCGGCGACCGAATCCCACATCGGGACATTGTGGCTCAGAGCCACTAAGTCAGAGGAGGGCGATGGCCTCGATCTCGACGAGCGCGCCGGAGGGGAGCTTCGAGACCTCGAAGGTCGACCGGGCCGGCGGACGGTCGCCGACGTGAGACGCATACACCTCGTTCATGCCGGCGAAGTCATCGAGGTTCTGCAGGAACACCGTCGTCTTGACGAGCTTGTCGAGCCCGCTCCCGGCCTCCTCAAGAATCGCGGCAAGGTTGCGCATCGCCTGCTCGGTCTGCTCGGCGATCGTCGGCCCGGCCATCTCGCTCGCGCCCGGCTGCAGCCCGAGCTGGCCCGCGACGAATACGAGGCCCCCCGCCTTCACCGCCTGGTTGTAGGGCGCTCCCTGGAACGGCGCAGGCGCGCGCTCCGTCCGGACGATCTCCTTCTCTGCCACGTGCTCTCCTTCGGGTCAGGCCGGGCGCGACGCCTCGGCGAGGGCGGCGCCGAGCGCCTTGAAGATGGCCTCGAGGACATGTCGCGAGTCCTCGCCGTCGATCAGGCGGACATGGAGCGTCAGGCCGGCGGCGTCCGCGAACGCGTCGAGGAAGCGCGCCGTCAGATCACTGCCGAGACCGCCGGCTCTCGCCTCGGTCAGGTCGACGTTGCTCGCGACGAGCGGTCGCTCCGAGACCTCCAGCGCGACCTGGGCGAGCGCCTCGTCGGCGGGCAGGAAAGCGGAGCCGTGGCCAGGGACGCCGTCCGCCCGCAGGAGCGGCGCGAACACATCGCCGAGCGCGCGGCCGGCAGCCACGACTTCCGCGTCCGCGTCGCCGGGGGGCAGCTCGAGCGCAAGCTCGAAGCGACCCGTCCGGGCGAGCAGCCCGAGCAGGTGGTCGAGTACGGGAATCCCGGTGGCGACGTTGGCCGTCCCACCCCCGGCAGCAACCCTGGCGCTCAACGTTCCTGCTCAGGCATCGATGCGTTGGATCTCGGCGCCGAGGTTACGAAGGCGCTGGTCGATCCGCTCGTAGCCCCGATCGATCTCGCCGACGTTGCCGATCGTCGAGATGCCCTCGGCGCAGAGCGCCGCGATCAGCATTGCCATGCCGGCGCGGATGTCAGGGCTCGTCAACCGCTCGCCGTAGAGCCGTGCCGGGCCCGTGATCACTGCCCGATGGGGGTCGCAGAGAATGATCCGAGCGCCCATCGCGACCAGCTTGTCGACGAAGAAGAGGCGGCTCTCGAACATCTTCTCGAACACGAGCACGGTGCCTCGCGCCTGGGTCGCGGCGACGACGGCGATCGACGTAAGGTCCGCCGGGAACGCGGGCCAGGGGCCGTCCTCGATCTTCGGGATCTGGCCACCGAGGTCGTCCTGGACGACGAGCTGCTGGCCCGGCGGGACGCGGAGGGTCGTCTCTCCGACCTCGACCTGGACACCGAGGCGCGCAAAAGCCGGCAGGATCGAGATCAGGTCGCGAGGCTCGACGTCCTCGATCGTGACGTCGCTGCCCGTGGCCGCGGCGAGGCCGATGAAGCTGCCGACCTCGATGTGCTCGGGACAGACCCGCCAGGAGCCGCCGCCGAGCCGTTCGACGCCGTGCACGCGGAGGACGTTCGACTCGATCCCCTCGATCTGAGCGCCCAGCGAGACGAGGAAGCGGCAGAGATCCTGGACGTGCGGCTCGCAGGCCGCGTTCCCGATCACCGTCTCGCCCTCCGCGAGCACGGCGGCCATGACGACGTTCTCGGTCGCCATGACGCTCGCCTCGTCGAGGAAGATCGGCTTGCCCCGCAGCTTCGCAGCGCTCATCTCGAAGCGGCCGTTGATCTCGATCTGCGCACCGAGCTCCGCGAGCGCGTGGACATGCGGGTCGAGCCGTCGGCGCCCGATCACGTCGCCGCCCGGGGGCGGCACGACCGCACGTCCGAAGCGGGCAAGCAGGGGGCCTGCAAGCAGGAAGGACGCGCGGATGCGCCGACAGAGCTCCTCGTCGAGCTCGGTCTTGTGGACGCCGCTCGAATCGACGCGGACGTCGTTGTCGCCCGTCCACTCCACCTCGGCGCCGATGTCGGAGAGCAGCTCCATCATCGTCTGCACGTCGCGGATGCGCGGCACGTTCGTCAGCTGAACGGGCTCGCCCGCGAGCACGCACGCGGCCAAGATCGGCAGCGCGGCATTCTTGTTGCCGGCGGCTCGGATCGTTCCGCTGAGGGGCCGGCCGCCCTCGATCACGAAGGCCTGCATTCCGGTGGAGAGCGTAGTCGTCACGAGGCGGGTTACTGTAATCGCCGAATGGAGCTGACGCGAGAAAGGGCCTGGGAGACGCTGACGCGGTACACGACGAGTGAGTCGCTGCTGCGGCATGCGCTCGCCGTCGAGGCATCGACGCGGTCGTACGCGCGCCGGTTCGGCGAGGACGAGGAGCTCTGGGGGATCACCGCACTCCTCCACGACTTCGACTACGAGATCCACCCCACGCTCGACAAGCATCCGCAGGACGGAGCGCCGATCCTCCGAG
>JAWVCV010000040.1:0-5211 GCA_033858115.1 Gaiellaceae bacterium | reverse complement strand
GTACGCGTTCGCCTCGATCAGCCCGTACGTGAGGGCGAACAGCCCCAGCGCAGACGTGCCGAGCCCAGGCAGGTCGAGGCTCTCGTGGGTGTCGTCCTTGGATTCGGTGATCAGGAGGTAGCTGGCGGCGATCGCGACGGCGCCCACGGGCACGTTGATGAAGAAGATCCAGTGCCAGCTCAGGTGCTGCGTGAGCAGGCCGCCGACGAGCGGGCCGATCGCGAGCGCGAGGGCCGAGACGCCGGCCCAGATCCCGATCGCCATCCCGCGCTCTCTCGGAGCGAAGGTCGCGGCGATGATCGAGAGCGTGGCCGGGTTCATCAGCGCCGCGCCGATGCCCTGAACGACACGCGCCGCGATCAGCACCTCGCCCGAGTCGGCAAGCCCGCACCAGAGCGACGACCCGGTGAAGACGAGGATCCCGACGACGAAGATGAGCCGGCGCCCGTAGGCGTCCGCGAGCTTGCCCCCGATCAGCATCATCGCCGCGAAGGTGAGCGCATAGCCGGTGACGATCCACTGCAGCTGCGAGAGGTCGGCCCCGAGATCGTCCTGGATCGACGGCAACGCCACGTTCACCACCGTGTTGTCGAGCATGATCATGAAGAGCCCGAACGAGACCGCGGCGAGCGTCCACCACTTGCGCCGCTCCTCTGAAAAGATCGCGAGAGCCATGAGAATCCCTCCAACTGACGTTAGCGAGCACTAGTTAGTGGGTGCTAACAGCAAAGTCAAGTTTGCCTGGAGCCCCAGCGCCGAGCAGCTCGAGGCGGCGAACGTCACCCGCCTGGCGCATACCCTCGGCTGCGACGGTTACGCCTCCCTCCACCACGTCTCGGTCGAGGAACCGGAGCGGTTCTGGCGGGCGGTCGCCGGCGACCTCGACCTCGAGCTGGCGCGGCCGTGGGACCGCGTCCTCGAGGACTCGCGCGGGATCGAGTGGACGACGTGGTTCGAGGGAGCCCGGCTCAACCTGGCGACGGCGTGCCTGCATGCCTGGGCGGAGCGCACGCCGGCAGCGCCGGCCGCGGTGTTCCGCGGCGAGGAGGGGGCGCGCCGGGAGTGGACGTTCGCCGAGCTGTCGCAGGAGACCGTGCGGCTTGCCGAGGCCCTGAAGGGGCTCGGCGTCGAGCCTGGCGATCGTGTCGCCATCTACATGCCCATGAGCCCCGAAGCAGCAGCCGCCTCACATGCGTGCGCCCACATCGGCGCTGTCCAGGTGCCGATCTTTTCCGGCTTCGCCGCGCCGGCGATCGTGCAGCGCCTACAGGACGCGCGGGCGAAGGTCGTGATCGCCGCCGACTACTCGTTGCGGCGCGGCACGCGCGTGCCGATGCAGGAGACGGTCGAGGAGGCGCTGCGTGAATCTCCGTCCGTCGAGCACGTGCTGCTCTGGAGGCGCGAGACGATGGAGTGGGACGCCGAGCTCGGGCCTGGCGAGCTACCGGCGCTCGAGGTCGACGCCGAGCACCCGTATCTTCTCGCCTACACCTCGGGGACGACCGGCCGGCCCAAGGGCGCGCTGCACGTCCACGGCGGCTTCCTGCTCGCGATCGCTCGCGAGGCTGCCTACCAGTCCGACGTCCGCGCCGGCGACCGCGTCCTCTTCGCCACCGACATGGGTTGGATCATGGGGCCGTGGACGGTCGTCGGCGCCGGAGCGCTGGGCGCGTGCGTCGTCTACATGGAGGGCGCTCCCGACCGCCCCGCCGACCGTCTCTGGCGCCTCGTGGAGGAGGAGCGCGTGACGATGCTCGGCGTCTCGCCGACCCTCGTGCGCGCGCTGATCCCGAACGGCGTCCCGGCCGCCGACCTCTCCTCGCTCCGGGCGATCACGACGACGGGAGAGCCGTGGAACGCAGGCCCCTACGACTGGCTGAACGAGCACGTCGCCGGTGCGGGACGGATTCCGATCGTGAACATCTCGGGCGGCACCGAGGTCGGCGCCTGCTTCCTGTCCGTGACGCCGATGGCGCCTGCGAAGCCCGTCTCGCTCGGCTTCCCGGCCCTCGGGCAGGCGATGGACGTCTATTCCCCCGCAGGGAAGCCGCTGCGCGGGGAGGTGGGCGAGCTCGTGTGCACGCGCCCCTGGCCCGGGATGACCCGCGGAATCTGGGGCGACGACGAGCGCTACCTCGAGACGTACTGGCGGCGCTTTCCCGGCGTCTGGACGCACGGCGACTGGGCCTCGATCGACGAGGACGGCTACTGGTACCTGCACGGCCGCTCGGACGACACGCTCAACATCGCAGGCAAGCGGGTCGGGCCGGCGGAGCTCGAGTCCGCCGCCCTCGACCACCCGTCGGTCGCCGAGGCGGCAGCGATCGGCGTACCGCACGAGGTGAAAGGCGAGGTGGCGTGGATCGTCTGCGCGCTCAGGCCGGGCGCCGAGGAGGATGCGGAGGGCATCAAGGCGGCGGTTGCGGCGGCGCTCGGCAAGGCCTTCACACCCGAGCGGGTTCTGTTCGTCTCCGCGCTGCCGAGGACGCGGTCGGCGAAGATCGTCCGGCGCGCCGTGCGCGCCAAGGCGCTCGGCGAGGACCCCGGCGACCTCTCGACCCTGGAAAACCCCGACGTCCTGGAGGAGATCGCACATGCCGTCTAGAGCACTCGTCACCGGCGGAGGCCGGGGCATCGGCGCCGACATCGCCCGCGAGCTGGCGCAGGATGGCTGGCACGTCACCGTGACGGGCAGGTCGGCCGACCAGGTAGAGGCCATCGCGAAGGAGATCGGCGGCACCGCCGTCGTGGGCGACGTCTCGAAGCGCGAGGACGTGGAGCGCATGCTCGAAGCGGCCGGCCCGGTCGACCTCGTGGTGGCCAATGCGGGTGTCGCGCTCTGGGAGGACTCGTGGGAGACCGATCCCGACGAGTGGTGGCACATCTTCGAGGTGAACGTCCTCGGTGCCTATCTGACCGCCCGGCTCGCGCTGCCCGGGATGATCGAGCGCGGGGGCGGCCGGATCGTGATTACGGGCAGCGGCGCCTCCTATCTCCCCGGATCGAGCTCCGGCGCCTACAGCGCCAGCAAGGCAGCTGTGGGCCGCTTCGGCGAGGTGCTCGCGAAGCAAGCCGCGCCCCACAACGTCCAGGTCTTCGTCATGGCTCCCGGCCTGGTGAGCACGGAGATGACGAGAGACCAGATGCCTGAGGATGCGCCCTGGACGCCGCCGGAGCTGGCGCCGCAGCTCGTCCGGGAACTCGCCTCGGGTCGTTTCGACGCCCTCTCCGGCCGCTACCTCCACGCCGAGCATGACCCGCCGGACGAGCTCGAGCGGCGGATCCCTCGGATCCTCGACGAGGACTTGAACGCGATCCGGCTCCGCCGAGAGCCCAAGTAACGGTCTGTTACCTGGGCGCGATCCAGGTCTGGCGCGCGAGCGCGAGCAACTCGCCGTCTGCGGAAAAGAGAGCCGTGCCGGCGTGGAGCTTCCGGCCCTCCTCGCCCAGCGGCCACGCGGCGACGACGCACCGCTCGCCTTCCGCCGGCAGGCGGAGGATCTCCGCGGCCATCCGGCCAAGCACGATCTCGCCGCGGCCGGGGCCGCCGACGGCATAGGCACCGGCGCAATCGATCGCGGCCCACAGAACCTCGGGCGAGACCTCACGCGCCGTCCACGGCGCCGCCTGCAGCTCGCGACCTTCGACGGGGCCGACGTGAATGCAGAGGCCGTCGTCCGGGCGGATGCCGCAGGAGAAGCACTCGGAGAAGTTCTCGCCGCCGAAGCGCACGTGACCTGCCGTGGCAGCTTCCGCCTCGGCGAGCGACGGGGCGGCGGCCGGCTCGAGCTCGGGACTGGCCGCCCTTGCCTCGGCGACGACCCTGTCGCCGTCGAGCAGGAGCACTGTTCCATCCTGCTCGGCCACGTGCAGCGGCCTGCCGAGCGGCGGCGGCAGGCGGAGCGTCACCTCGGCCGGCCCGTCGACGAATGCCGCCAGGCGCCCGGCAGCGTAGCCGCCGTTGGCGGATCCGATCGGGCCGCGATAGCGACTGTCGATCACGATGTTTTCGCCTGAGAGTCGCAAACCGTTAGGATCCTGGTGATGCGGCTCGCCCTGGCACAGCTGAACGCCGTGGTCGGCGACCTCGAGGGGAACCGTGACCGCATCCTCGCAGCCCTCGAGGACGCCCGCGGCGCAGGCGCGGAGCTCGTGCTCTTCCCCGAGCTCGCCGTCACGGGCTACCCCCCGGAGGACCTGCTGCTGCGGCCGGCGTTCGTCCGCGCTGCGGAGGACTCGCTGCGCGAGATCGCGCGCGCGACCGAAGGGATCACCGCCCTCGTCGGCACGCCCTGGTTCGACCGCGACCTCTTCAACGCGTGTGCCGTCTGCTCGGGCGGCGAGGTCAAGGCGCTCTACCGGAAGCGCTACCTGCCCAACTACGGGGTCTTCGACGAGGACCGCTACTTCGCGCCCGGGCGCGACCTGCTCCTACTTCGCCTCGGCGAGATCCTGGTCGGACCGACGATCTGCGAGGACATCTGGCAGCCGGGCCCTCCCGCCACCGACCTCTCGCTCGCGGGCGCGGAGCTGATCGTCAACCTCTCCGCCTCTCCGTACCACGTCGGCAAGGCCGAGGACCGGGAGGAGATGCTCGTCACGCGGGCTCGCGACAACTCCTCGTATCTCGCCTTCTGCAACCTCGTCGGCGGTCAGGACGAGCTGGTCTTCGACGGCCACTCCGTCGTGCTCGACGACGAGGGCGAGGTGCTCGCGCGCGCGCCGGGATTCGAGGAGGCGCTGCTGCTGGTCGACCTCGACCCGAGCGAGGCGATCGGCCGTCGCCTGCGCGACGTCCGCCGCCGCGCGCTCGCCCGCGAACGTGAGCACGAGCAGCAGCCGACGATCGTCGAGCTGGGCGAGAGCGGGGCCTCGCTGGAGAGCCTCGGCGGCACGACCGTGTCCTTCGACCCCGAGCTCGAGCAGATGCGCAAGGCGCTCGTGCTCGCCCTGCGGGACTACGTCGGCAAGAACGGCTTCCAGGACATCGTGCTGGGCCTCTCCGGCGGGATCGACTCGGCGCTCGTGGCCGCCCTCGCCGCCGACGCGCTCGGGGCCGAGCGCGTCCATTGCGTCTCGATGCCGTCCCGCTACTCGTCGGAGGGAACCCGGACCGACGCGCAGCGGCTGGCCGCGAATCTCGGCTGCGACTTCCGCGAGCTGCCGATCGAGGAGATCGTCGTCGCCTTCGACGGGGCGCTCGGCGGTCTC
>JAWVCV010000039.1:0-7962 GCA_033858115.1 Gaiellaceae bacterium | reverse complement strand
TGAGGTGGAGCTAGGCGGGCTCGAACCGCCGACCTCCTGGGTGCGATCCAGGCGCTCTCCCAGCTGAGCTATAGCCCCTCGGCGGCGAATTGTAGCGACCTGCCCAGCGTCATGTCTCGGCCGCCGGGTGCAGCGATTCGAGCCGGTCGATGCCGGCCATGTCCGGGAAGAGGCGTGGCCAGAGCAGGGCCGCCAGGATCGTCAGGCTGCCTCCGATCACCACTGCCGGGACGGCGCCGACGAGAGCCGCCGCGGCGCCCGACTCGAACGCGCCTAACTCGTTCGAGGCGCTGATGAACACCATCTCGACGGCGTTGACGCGGCCTCGCAGCGCGTCGGGCGTCGCGAGCGCCGTGATCATCGAGCGGATGTTCATGCTGATCATGTCGGCGAAGCCGCTCACCGCCAGCGCGGCGAACGAGAGCGGGAACGAGTGCGAGAGCCCGAAGACGACCATGCACACGCCGAAGACCGTCACGACGGTCAGGAGCTTCCGCCCCACCGTCCCTCGCAGCGGCCGCCGCGTCAGCATGATCCCGGCACACAGGGCGCCGACCGCCGGCGCGCTGCGCAGCACGCCGAGACCGACAGGACCGACCTCGAGGACGTCGCGGGCGAAGAGCGGCAGCAGCGCGACCGCGCCTCCGAAAAGCACCGCCACGAGGTCGAGCGAGATCGCTCCCAGCAGAACCGGCGTCCGCCTGACGAATCGCAGGCCGGCGAGCAGGGAGCCGAGTCGCGTACCGACGAGCTCGACGGGCGCCTGCTCGATCGTCCGCGGCCGGATCGGCACCGTCAGCGCCGCCGCGATGAGCAGGAGCACGACGCCGGTCCCGTAGACGAGCTCGGGGTCGATCGCGAACAGCAGGCCCCCGATCGCAGGGCTGATCACGACGGTGCCCTGCGAGACGGTGGAACGGAGCGCGAGTGCCCTCGTCAGCAGCTGGAGCGGCACGAGCGTCGGCCACATCGAGCGGATCGAGGGATTGCCGACCGCGGCCGAGCAACCGCTCGCGAACGAAAGCGCGAGAAAGGGCCAGAGCGACCGGGCGCCGGAGAGGCTGACCACGAGCAGCAGCCCCGTGATCGCCGCGTCCGCGACCAGAGAGCCGATCAGCACGAGCTTGCGCGAGAGCCGGTCGGCGATCGCGCCCGCCGGCAGTGCGAAGAGGAGCAACGGCAGGAACTCGGCGAGGCCGACGAGGCCGAGATGGAAGGGGTTTCGCGAGATGTTGTAGACCTGCCAACCGACCGCGACGAAGACCATCTCGCGGCCGAAGCCGTAGGCGATCGAAGAGGCGAGCAGGCGCGTGTAGTCGCGCTCGCGCAGAACGGGTGGAAGTCGCCGCCTCACGGACGAGCGAGGCTATCGCTAACCGAAGAGCGTCAGCTCGGGCTCGCGCTCTCCGCGCAGCACCGCGAGATCGACCTCGACGCAGCGAAGCCCGCGCGACTCGGCGAGCGTCACCGCCTGCGGTTTGAAGGACTGCGCGGCGAGGATGCCGCGGCAACGCTCCTTCGCCGGGTCGGCTCGGATGAAGCCGAGGTAGCGGGTCAGCTGCTCGACGGCTTCGATCGTCCCGACTCGCTTGATCTCGACGGCCACCCAGCCGTCGTCGCAGTCGCGGCACATCAGGTCGACCGGGCCGATCTCGGTCATCCACTCGCGCCGGTCGAGCCGCAGCTCGTGCTCGAGGCAATCCGGCCGCCCTGCGAGCGCCTCCTGCAGGTGCCGCTCGACCCCGTCCTTCTCGAGTCCGGCGACCTCGTCCATCGCGTGCTCCTGGTCGCTCAGGATCTCGGCGATCTTGATCTCGAGCCGGTCCTCGGTCTTGCCGGCGCGCTTGCGGACGACGATCAGCCCTTCAGCCTCCTCGATCACAGTGGGCGGCGTCATCCAGTTGCTCGGCCGGTAGCCGCCGCTGTCTGCGTGAACGAGCACCGAGCCGTCGGACTTGAGCATCAGCAGCCGCACCGCCTCGGGCAGGTACGCATCCAGGCGGCCGGTGTAGGTGACCTCGCAGCGGGCGACGAGCAGGCGCATCGCGCGCAACCTACTGTTCCTTCCGGACAGGTCCGAATGGAGGTCCCATGAAGTCAGCAGTCTTGCTTGCAGTCCTGCTCGCCGCCGTCGGCGCGTCGCAGCTCCGCGCCGCCACGGGCGCGCAGCCCTTCACGCCGCCTCGCCAGCTCGTCTTCTTCGGCTACGCGAAGGCGGTGACGCCGCAGGGGAAGGGCTTCCTGGTGCGCGTCGACCCCGCCGAGTACCTCTCGGGCGAGACCGCGAATCGCGCTGCGATCGAGGACGGCGTGATCGCCCCCGGCGACGTCGTCCCGAACGACCATTACATCCGCGACGAGGGCCACCGCCTGCTGACCTACCGGATCGCCGCGGGGGCTCGCGTCACGGTGCTCACCTACAGCGGTGGGATTCGGCAGACGCGGATCCCGGTGGCCGAGCTCGCTCAGATCGTCAAGGGCCGGAACCCGAGGAAGCGCCACTTGTTCGAGCCGAAGAACGGCTTCTGGATCCGGGTCGCGAGCGACCGGGCTCTCTCCCTCGACCAGCAGTACTCGCCGTGAGCTAGCGGCGGCGCACGAGCGTGACCCCGTCGCGCACCGTCAGCTGCACGCAGACGACGCGCTCGTCGACCGCGAGCTTGTCGTTCAGCGCCGCGATCGCCCGCGAGTCGTCGTCCGGCGGGTCGAGCACCTTCCCGCTCCAGAGCGTGTTGTCGATCGCGATCAGGCCGTGCTCGGAGAGCCGCGGCAGCACGGCCTCGTAGTAGGTGTCGTAGTTCGTCTTGTCCGCGTCGATGAAGACGAAGTCGAACGCCCCCTCGAGCTGCTCGATCGTCTCGGTCGCAGGGCCGAGGTGGAGCGTGATCTTCGAGCCATGCGGACTGCGATCGAAGTAGCGCTGCGCCATCTCCGCGTGGCGCGGCTCGATGTCGCAGGTGTCGATGCGCCCTCCGTCGGGCAGCGCCGCAGCGATCGCGAGCGCCGAGTAGCCGGTGAAGGTGCCGATCTCGAGCACCCGTCGCGCGCCGATGCCGTGGACGAGCAGCTCGAGCAGGCGTCCCTCGATCGGGCCCGTCAGCATCTCGGCCCCGCTCATGGTCGCCCGGGTCTCGTCGGCCAGCTCCTGTAGCAGCGCGTCGTGCCGGGTCGTGTGCTCCTCGGCGTAGGCCTCGATCTTCGATTCGACGATGAAGCTCAACGCTCGACCCGGGAGCCGCCGACGATCGCCTCGCGGCCGTCGCCGAAGCGCACGAGCGCCTTGCCCTTGCCGTCGTAGTCGGGCGACCAGACGACGAGCTCGGCGTCCTCGCCGCCGACCTTGACGTCCTCGCCGATCGACTTGACCTCGTCGCGCCAGTAGAGGACGAACGGGTTCTCCGCCCATTCGCGCCCGATCGTCGTCTCCTCGGTGTGCCCCGGCAGGACGCGCGTCTCCAGCGGCAGGGTCATCAGGACGTCCATCACCGAGCGGCGGATCACCGTCGCATCGGGGCCGCCGCCGACCGCGTCCTTGAAGAGGATGTCGGCCGTGAACGCGACGACGTCGTTCGCGACGAAGACGAGGTGGTCGTCTGCGTGGCCCGGCGTCGGCAGCGCCACGATGCGAAGGCCGCCGGTCTCGAGGGGACCCTTGACGATCTCGACGCCGTAGCGCTCGACGAGCTCGTCGTCGCCGGCGACATGGTCATGATGGGAGTGGGTCGTCAGCAGGTGCGTGACGGTCAGGCCCTCCCGCTCGACCACCTCGTGCAAGGGCTCGAGCGGGGCGCCGCTGTCGATGAACACGGCGGTGCCGCCCGGCTCGTCCGCGAGCAGGTACGTGTTCGAAAGCCAGTCCGGATGCATGCTTCGGTCGATCAGCACGTCTCCACCCTAAGCCTCTGCGCGCCGCTTCGCCGCACGAAGCCAGCTCCGGCGGACGAAGCCGCTGAAGGGACGGATCACGACCCAGTAGGCGCCGAACCGCCGGCGGGAGCCGGGATCCGTCAGGAAGACGCGCGTCTCGGTCTCGAGCCGGGCGCCATCGCCCTCGGGCACGGCGCGCAGCTCCATTGCGATCTTCGCCCAGCCGGGATCGCCAAATGCGACGAAGTCCTCGACGCTGCGGCGGCCCGCGCCCGGCGCCCAGGGCCTGCCGACGAGCACGACCGTGTCGGCGCCGAAGGCCTGGAAGCCCTCGGCGAGGAGCGCGTCCCAGATCGGCCCCCGCGGGGAGGCGCGGAGCCCGCGAAGCCGGAAGAGCGCCCGCACGAGCGGACGTCCTCGAGGGACGCCTCGTGCGCGGCCGCGAGCGCTCGCTCGGGGCTCGCCGCGATGCGGATCGAGTGGCGTTCGCCGTGGTGGTAGACGGGCAGCGCGTCGACGATGCTCACGCCGCGATCCTCCCAGACGGGAGAATCCTCGGATGCGGCTCGCATCCCTCCTGTTGGCGCTGCTGGCGCTCCTCGCCGCCGCACCGGCGGACGCCGGCGTGCGCGTCGTGCCCCCGTTCGATCCGGCGGACTACGCGGATCGCGCCGCCGTCGGCCTGCTCGTGCCCGGAGCAGGCCCGACCGTCACGCGGGAGTCCGCACTCGCGGCGCTCCTGCGCGGCAAGCTCCAGCATGGCCTGCTGGGCGGTGTCGCCGACGGCCCGCCGCTGCTCCAGCTCGGCGCGGCGGGTGGCCCGGAGATCCTCGTCTCGCTGCCCCCGCCCGGCCGCAGCGAAAACGACGCCCGGTACACGGTCGCCCTGCTCGGCGCCCGGGGGCTGCTCACCTCCGACTCGACGCGGATCGCCGGGCTGGTCTCGGTCACCGACGTGGCCACCGGCCGGCTGCGGGTCGTTCCCTCCGACGACCCGGTCGCGGCACTCGAGACGCTCGACGACCGCATCGACCGAAACGATCGCCTGCGGCTGCCGCTCACGATCGCGCTGGCCGCCCTCCTGATCGCGCTTGCCCTCGTCAGGCCGGCGCTCGCCCTCCGCGCGCTCCTCGTCGTGCTCGCGGCCAACCTCTGGCTGCAGCCGGTGCTGGCGCTGGCGGCCGGCATCGCCGTGCTCGTCCTGCCGCTCGGGCTCGCGTGTGGCGCCATCCTCGCCGCCTACCTCGTGGCGATGGGGATCGACGCGGAAACCGTGGCCCTCTCCCCCTTCGGCCCCTCGCAATCGGGTCGCTTCTACGGAGTCAACAACCTGCTCGAGACGATGCTGCTCGCGCCGGCGCTGGTCGGAGCGGCGCTGCTCGGCCCCGCGGGGATCGGTGTGGCCGCACTCGCGTTCGTCACGATCGGCGGCAACCGCTTCGGCGCCGACGGCGGCGGGATCGTGGTGCTCGCGGCCGCCTATCTCGTCCTGGTGCTGCGCCTGCGCGGCCACCGCCCCACGCTCCGGCTCGGCGCGGCGGTGGCCGCCGGGGCGGTGGCGCTCGCACTTCTCTTGCTCGGGCTCGATGCCGCGACGGGGGGCTCGAGCCACGTCACGAGCGCGGTCGGCGACGGGCCGGGTGCCCTGGCCGGGGACATCGCCGACCGGATCGAGCTCTCCGTGCGCCGGACGGCAGCGAGCCTGGGCGCGACCGTCGTCGTCCTGAGCTCGCTGGCGGCCCTGCTCGCCGTGGCGTTGCGAGCCCGCCGGGACGCCGTCCTCGGCGCGTTCCTCGCCGGCCTCGCCGTCTCGCTCGTGGTCAACGACACGCCCGGCGATGTGCTCGGAATCGGCTCTGCGATTGCGATTGCGCTTGCCTGCCACACGTCGTTGCGGCCTCGCTAGACTCCGCCTCGATGCGTCGCGCCGCACTCCTCGTCACGCTTCTCGCTCTCACGGTCGGGATCGCCGGCTGCGGCGGCGGCGAAGAGGCAGCACCCCTCCCGCAGACGGTCGAGGGGACGTTGCCGGAGACGACGACCGAGGCTCCGACCTCCACCCTGAAAGGCGACCCGGCGAACGGCGAGAAGGTCTTTGCCTCGGCCGGCTGCGGCAGCTGCCACACGCTCAAGGCGGCGGGGGCAACCGGGAGAGTCGGCCCGAACCTCGACGAGGCCAAGCCCGACTTCGAGCTCGTGGTCGACCGGGTCACGCACGGCAGCGGAGCGATGCCCCCGTTCAAGGACCAGTTGAGCGAGCAGGAAATCGCCGACGTCGCCGCGTACGTCGTCCAGTCGACCCAGGGCTGACGCTCCAGCTTCCGGAGGACTTCCCGCACGAGGTCGCCGCCTTCGCGTGCGACCTCGATCGGACGCTGGTCCCGGAGGACGGCGTCCTCCCGCCACGCGCGATTGCCGCGATCAAGGCCGTCAGGGCCGCCGGGATCCCGTTCGTGATCGCGACGGGGCGCATGTACCGCTCGGCGCTCCCGTTCGCGCGCGCAGCGGGCATCGAGGAGCCGCTCGTCTGCTACCAGGGCGCCGCCGTCGTCGATCCCGTGACCGGCGAATGGCTCCTGCACGAGCCGATTCCGGTCGCGCTCGCGCGCGAGGCGATCGCGGCCGTCCAGGACGCCGGCTTCAACCTCAACTGCTACGTCGACGACCAGCTCTACGTCGCGGAGATGACCGAGCACGCGCGACGCTACGCCGAGTTTCAGTTCCTGCCGGTCACGGCGGTCGGCGACCTGCTGGCGTGGCTCGAGCGTCCGCCGACGAAGCTCGTGATCGTCGGCGACCCGGCCGCGCTCGACGCCCTCCGGCCGCGGCTCGTCGAGCAGTTCGGCAAGCGGCTCTTCCTCGCGAAGTCGCTGCCGTACTTCCTCGAGCTCGCCAGCCCGGCGATCTCGAAGGGCACTGGGCTTGCCTTCGTTGCGGAGCACCTCGGCTTCGCGACGGAGGCAACGGTCGCTTTCGGGGACGGCGAGAACGATCTCGAGCTGCTCGAGCGGGCCGGCTACGCGGTCGCCGTCGAGAACGGCCACGACCTCCTGAAGGCGCGCGCCGACTGGATCTGCCCCGGCCCTGACCAGCAAGGGATCGCGCAGGTGCTCGAGGCCTACCTAGACTCCGGCCCATGATCGACCTGAAGGCGGCCCGCAACGACGCGGACAGTGTCCGGGCGAAGCTTGCGCGCAAGGGCGCGGCGGACGCGTTCGACGCCCTGCTCGCGGCAGACGAGCGCTGGCGGGCGCTCGTGCCGCGGATCGACGACCTGCGCAGCCGCACGAAGGTGAAGGGAAAGCCCTCGCCGGAGCAGCTCGGCGAGCTCCAGCAGGTGAAGGAGGAGCTGCGCTCGGCCGAGGAGGAGCTGGCCGCCGCCGAGGCGGAACGCGACCGGCTGGCGCTGCGGGTGCCGAACATCCCGGCCGACGACGTTCCGGACGGGTCGACCGAGGACGATGTCGAGGAGATCCGCCGCGTCGGCGAGCCGCCGGTCCTGGACGAGGCGCGCGAGCACCTGGAGGTCGGCCGCTTCGACATGGAGCGCGCCGCCCGGATGTCCGGCGCGCGCTTCGGCTACTGGATCGGCGACACGGCCAGGCTCTCGCTCGCGCTCTACCGGTTCGCGCTGGACCGGCTGGCCGAGAAGGGCTTCGTCACCGTGCTGCCGCCGGTGCTCGTGCGCGAGCAGGCACTGATCGGCACCGGCGCATTCCCGACCGACGACGCGAACGTCTACGAGCTCCCCGGGGATGGTCTCTATCTGGCAGGGACCGCCGAGATCCCGCTCGCCAGCCTCCATGCGGGCGAGATCCTGGAGACAGCCGACCTGCCGCTCCGCTACGTCGCGTTCTCCCCGTGCTTCCGGCGCGAGGCGGGTGCTGCCGGCCGCGACACCCGCGGGATGATCCGCGTTCACCAGTTCAACAAGGTCGAGCAGTTCTCGCTGACGAGACCCGAGGACTCGTGGGAGGAGCATGAGCTCCTGCTCGCCAACACCGAGGAGCTCGTCCAGGAGCTCGGCCTTCCCTACCGCGTCGTCGTCCTGCCGGCCGGCGACATCTCCTCAGCGGCGGCGAAGACCTATGACGT
>JAWVCV010000038.1:0-7155 GCA_033858115.1 Gaiellaceae bacterium | reverse complement strand
CTGCCGGTGACCTGGCTAGACTAAAACGCTCGTGTCACGAAACCGCACCGCAAGATCGGCGGTGCTGGGCCTCCCCGTCCGGCGATCCGCCTCGCGACCGCTCACCTCCCGTAGCACCAGCGCCCTCAGGCGCCGGATCGTGCTCGGGGCGCTGGTGCTGCTCTCGCTTGCCCTGATCACGATCTCGTTCCGCGAGCAGT
This sequence comes from Gaiellaceae bacterium, assembly GCA_033858115.1. Classification (GTDB taxonomy): domain Bacteria; phylum Actinomycetota; class Thermoleophilia; order Gaiellales; family Gaiellaceae; genus Gaiellasilicea. The sequence continues at coordinate 6,955 of JAWVCV010000038.1, read as the reverse complement.
CGGACGGGCCGCTGCACGATGCGCAGGGGGCCGCCGCTACCGCCCTGCAGCCGCTCGAGATCGCCGTGGAGCGCGTGGCGCGGCCGTTCCGTGACGCCTACGGTTGGACGAAAGACCTCTTCCAGGCCCGCTCCGAGAACGAGCGGCTGCGGAGCGAGAACAATCAGCTGAAGCAGCAGGTGATCCAGAACGAGTCCGCGCTCCAGCAGAACGTGATCCTGAGGCAGCTGCTCGACTATCGCGGCACTCCGGCCTTCCCGGACGACTACGTCGGCGTCGCGACGCAGGTGATCGCTCAGCCGACGGGAGCGTTCGAGAAGGAGATCGTCGTCGCGGCCGGCTCGGCCGACGGCGTCGTGGCGGGCTCGCCCGTGGTCACCGCAGCCGGTTTCGTCGGCACGGTCACCACCCTCAACGAGGGCGCCGCTCGCGTGCGCCTGCTCACCGACCAGTCGAGCGCGGTCTCGGCGATCGACCTGCGCACACGCGCGCTGGGGATCGTGCAGCCGCAGTCGGGCGGCGCGCTGATGCTCGACCGGGTCTCGAAGAAGGAAGTCGTGCACGTCGGCGACGAGATCGTCACGGCCGGCTCACGCGCCGGGCAGCTCTCGTCGCTCTATCCGAAGGGAATCCTGATCGGGCGCGTCACCTTCGTCGGAGGGCTCAGCACCGACCTCTACCAGCAGGTGCTGATCCGCTCGGACGTCGACTTCTCGGCCCTCGACTCGGTGATCGTGCTGGTCTCCAACCGGCCACCGCCCGAGCTGCCGTGATCGACAAGCTGCTCGTCGTCGTGGTCGTCTTCGTCGCCGCATTGCTGCAGGTGACACTCGTCGCCTCGCTCGACGTCGCCGGTGGCACGGCCGACCTGCTGCTGCTGTCGCTGCTGCCGATCGCCTTCCTGCGCGGCTCGATCGCCGGGGCAGCGGCGGGCTTCTTCGGCGGACTGCTGGTCGACGTGATGACGCTTGACACCCTCGGTCTCACCGCGCTCCTGTACGCACTCGCCGGCTACTTGGCGGGCCGCTACGGCGAGACCACCGGCCGCGACCGGGCGCACGCGCCGCCGGTCGCGGTGCTGGTCGCCACGATCGGGATCGCCTACGCGGGCTTCGGTCTCCACTTCCTCCTCGGCGAGAACGTCTCCGCGCGTCTGGCGCTCGTCGACACGCTGCTGCCGAGCCTCGTCCTGAACCTCCTGGTCGGCCTGCCCGTGTACGCCATCTGCCGGTCGGCGCTCGGTCGGATCGAGTCGGAGCGCGTCGCGGAGGTGCGGCTCCTTGGCTAGGAAGCGGATGTCGAGCTCGTACGGCGAGCGGCGCTCGCAGTCCCGCCGGTTCCTGCCGCCCGACCCACGGGTCGCCGAGCCCTACCGCTTCACGCCCCAGCTCGCGCTGCGCATCGGCGTGCTCGCGGCGCTCGCGCTGATCGTGTTCGCGCTCCTCTTCCTCCGGCTGTGGGCGCTCCAGGTGCTCTCGGGCGACCGCTACCTGAACGCCGCCCAGGACAACCAGCTGCGGACGATCCGGGTCGAGGCGCCGCGCGGCTCGATTCTCGACCGTGCCGGCAGGACGATCGTCTCGAATGTCCCCGGCACGGCAGTGCAGATCTGGACCGCCGACCTGCCCGACGAGGGCCGCTATGCGATGTTCCGGAAGCTCTCGAAGATCCTGCGCGTGCCGCTGCCTCGCCTGACGAAGGCGCTCGAGCAGGGTCGCAACGACCCGCTGACGCCGATCCTCGTCAAGACGGCCGTGCACGAGGACCAGGTGGTGGCGCTGTCGGAGCGCCGTAGCGAGTTCCCCGGCGTCAAGGTCGTTCCCACCTACCTGCGCGACTACGAGCACCGCTCGCTCGCCGCGCAGCTGCTCGGCTACGTCGGGGAGATCTCGCCCGAGGAGCTCGACCGGCTCGGGAAGGCCGGCCCCCGCGCAGGTGAGAAGATCGGGAAGACCGGCGTCGAGGCGGCGCTCGACAGCTACCTGCGCGGCACGGCGGGCACGTCGCAGCTCCGAGTCGACTCGCTCGGCAGCCCGCAGGGCGATTACGACCCGAAGCGGCCGGCGCAGCCCGGCTACACCGTCAGGCTGACGCTCGACATCGGGCTCCAGCGCGCGGCCGAGCGCGCACTGCGCGAGGGAATCGAGATCGCCCGCAGGAACGAGGAGTTCAATGCGAACGGGGGCGCGATCGTCGCTCTCGATCCCCGCAACGGCGCTGTGCTCGCGATGGCGTCCAATCCCACGTACAAACCGTCCATCTACGTCGGCCGAGCGGACGCGAAGAAGCTCGAGCCGCTCACGAACGACGACGTCGCCAAGCAGCACAACTATCCGGGCATCAATCGCGCGATCGCGGGCGTCTATCCGCCCGGCTCGACCTTCAAGCCGCTGACGGCGCTTGCGGCGATCTCGGATGGGTTGCTCTCGCCCTACGAGTACATCCAGTGCACTCCGTCGGCGACCTACGGGCTCGACAGGTTCCAGTTCAAGAACTGGAACCCGTTCACGAACGCGCCCATGACCCTGACGACCGCGCTTGCACAATCCTGCGACACGTATTTCTACGAGGTCGGCAACCGCTACTACACGCGGGGCGAGAACGAGCGTAAGTACTGGACGGCGATGCAGCAGTGGGCGAGGAAGTTCGGCTTCGGGCAAGCGGCGGGGATCGACATCGGCGGCGAGGCGACCGGGCTCCTCCCGACGCCCGCCTGGCGCAAGGAGACCTACAAGGGCATCGACCGGGCCTGGAACCCCGGCGACCTGATCCAGCTCGCGATCGGTCAGAAGGACATGACCGTGACGCCGCTCCAGATGGCTCGGTTCTACGCCGCACTCGCGAACGGCGGCAAGCTCGTGACGCCGTATCTCATCTCGGCGGTCGAGCAGCCGGGAAACGACAAGCAGCCCCCGATGACGGTGCGGACGTTCGCGCCGCCGCCGCCGCAGCCCGTGGACGTCGACCCGGCCGCCCTCGCCACCGTGCGCGAGGGTCTCTTTGGTGCGACGCACGACGCCGAGGGCACCTCGTCGGGGGTCTTCGGCAGCTTCCCGGTCCCGGTGGCGGGCAAGACGGGAACCGCGGAGAAGGTCGTCAACCTTCCCGGCTACCCGCTCGGCCACCAGGAAGACCAGGCGTGGTGGTGCGGCTGGGGCCCCTACGACGGCAGCGCCTACGTGACGAAGAGCGGCGCGCGCCGGGCCCCGATCGTCGTCTGCGCCGTGATCGAAAACGGCGGCCACGGCGGCAGCGCGGCGGCGCCGGCCGCCTTGCGGCTATTCGAGCACTGGTTCCAGGAGCGCGCCGGCGTCCAGGGTGTGGTGCCCAGTGATTGAGTACGGCTCCCGCCCGTGGTCCGGCGACCGCGTCGACGCCGTCGGCTTCGTGCGCCGTCTCGACTGGCTGCTCCTGTCGGCTGTCGTGGCGCTCGTCGCCTACGGGCTCTGGGCGGTCGCCGGGATCACCCGCTACGACGTCCCCGGCAACGAGGACTACTACGTCGTCAGGCAGGCGATCGCGGCCGGGGTCGGCTTCGCCGGCTTCCTCGTCGCGCTCGCAATCGATCCCGACCGCTATCGCCGCGCGCAAAAGGCGATTTACGGCGTCACCCTGCTGCTGATGCTGCTCGTCTTTCCGCTGGCGGACACAACCCGCGGCTCGAAGCGGTGGATCGAGATCGGGCCGCTGCAGTTCCAGCCCTCGGAGTTCGGCAAGGTGCTCTTCGTGCTGGCGCTCGCGGGGTTCCTTGCAGATCGGGCGCGTCGGCTGAACCAGCCGCGCGTGATCGTGCAGGCGCTCGGGCTCTCGCTCGTCCCGATCGCGCTCGTCTTCAAGCAGCCGGATCTCGGCACGGCGCTCGTCTACGGCTCTGCGCTTGCCGCCTGCCTCTTCGTCGCCGGCCTCCGGTGGGGTCACCTGGCGGCCCTGGCGGCGATCGCGGCGCTCGTCGTCGGCAGCGTCGTCTGGTTTCTGCCGGCCGCCGGGGTGGATGTGCTCAAGCCGTACCAGACGGCCAGGCTCACCGGGTTCACGAACCCCGACAGCGACCCGGCGGATGCGACCTACAACATCACCCAGTCGATCACCGCGGTCGGCGCGGGCGGGCTCGACGGCCGCGGCGTCGACGGCGCGACCCAGACGCGGCTCGACTACCTCCCGGAGCACGCGACCGACTTCGTCTTCGCGTCGCTGGCCGAGCAGCGCGGCTTCTTCGGGGCCTCGCTCCTGCTGGGCCTCTACCTGCTCGTCGTCTGGCGCGGCTTGCGGGTGATCACCGTCGCCCGCGACGCCTACAGCGCGATCGTCGCCGGCGGGATCGTGATCGCCTTTCTCTTCCAGGTCTTCGTGAACGTCGGCATGACGATGGGGATCGCGCCGGTCACCGGCATCCCGCTTCCGTTCGTCACCGTCGGTGGCTCGTCGATGGCCGCGAACCTGCTAGCGATCGGGATCCTGCAGTCGATCTACGCGCGGGGAAACCTCAGCCGCCGCCGCGCCCGCTGATGGCCAAGCTCAACGCGTTCGCCGTCTGGGGTTTGCTGAAGGAGCTGCGCATGGCGGCTGCGGACACGCGCCCGCTCGTCGTCAGCGGCCCGCTGGCGGCCCAGCTCGCGAAGGAGCTCTCCCGCGGCGGCGACGGACGCCTGGTCCGGGTCGACGGTCGCGTCGACGGTGCCGCGCTGCTCGTGCGCGTGATCGGCGGCGCGCCGACCGAGGAGGATGAGCGCCAGCTCAAGGCGGCGAAGCGAGCGCGTATTCCGGTGATCGCCGTGCAGACCGGCGGCGAGGTCGTCGACATCCCCTACGTCCTGCCGACCGACGTCGTCATGGTGCCGCCGGGCTCCGGCTTTCCGCTCGAGGAGGTGGCGGCGGCCATCGCCGTGCGGCTCGGCGAGGCCGGCACGGGCCTGGCGGCTCGCCTGCCGGTCCTCCGGGAGGCCGTGTGCCAGGCGCTGATCGAGCAGTTCTCCCGCAAGAACGCCGTCGTGGGCGCCGCGGTCTGGGTGTCCGGCGCGGACTTCGCCCTCTTGACGCTGAACCAGCTGCGGCTCGTCCTTCGCCTCGCCGCCGCTCACGGGGTCGAGATCGACCAGCAGCGGCTGCCGGAGGTGCTGACGACGATCGGCGCCGGAGTGGGCTTCCGCGCACTGGCCCGCCGGCTCGTGGCCGCCGTCCCCGCGGCCCGTTGGCTCGTCAGGGGGAGCGTCGCCTATGCGGGCACGCGGGCGCTCGGCGAGACAGCACACCGCTATTTCCACGCCGTGGGGGAGACCGAAGCCGCCGTTTGAGTATGCCGTCCGGTCCGGGTCCTAAGGTGTCCCGAAACCGACCGGGAGGAGGCGGGAAGATGGTGGGTTCCGAGCACGCCGAAGAGTTGCTGCAGATCGAGGAGGCCGACGCCTGGTTCGAGTACCTCGAGGCGACTCGGGCGCAAGGCAAGTCGCGCTATGCCGAGGTCGAGCCGTGGGCCTGGGCCCGCCTCTCGCAGCGATTGCGCGCCGTCCGCACGCGCCGCGCACGTCTGCGCCCAGCCGCCGCATAGCCGCCGCCCGCGGGTGATCTGACAGGGCTGGTACCCTCTTGGAAGGCTATGCCTATGGTTTTCACCAATACTCGCAGCGCGCGACCGGCCGCTTCCGCGGCCGTGTCTTTGCGCGCGCTCAATCTAGGAGAAGCATTTGTCCCCCTGGTTCCGCAGAAAGCGCAAGGAAGCGAACGAGCAGCAGTCGGCACCGCTGGAAGCACAGCAGGCGCCGGCGCTCGCCCAGCCCTCACGGGCTGACAGCAGCACCGCCACGGCCGACGCCGAGGCGACAACCGATCCGAGGAAGCGGCGCCGTGGCAGCCGCGGCGGGCGTGGACGCAAGAAGCCCGCCGGCACCCAGACGGCCGAGCCGTCCGTTGCGGTCGACGGGGCCGCGAAGCCCGAGCAGAAGCCGCAAGCGGCGAAGCGCGAGCGCAAGCCGGCCGAGCGCAGCCAGCGCCAGGAGCGCCGCGCCAACCAGCCTCGTCGCCGTGTCCCGCAGAAGCGCTCGCCCCTACCGAAGGCCAAGCGGGAGCTCCTGATCTCGGTCGACGTGGGCGAGCAGCGCGTCGCCATCCTCGAGGACGACCGCGTCGCCGAGGTCTACCTCGAGCGCCCGGAGCGCCGCTCGATCGCCGGCAACATCTACCTCGGCACGGTCGACAACGTCCTCCCGGGGATGGAAGCCGCGTTCGTCGAGATCGGCCTGGAGAAGAACGGCTTTCTCTACGTCGACGAGATCGTCGTGCCGGAGCTCGAGGGCAAGCGGCATGGCAAGAAGATCACCGACCTGATCGCCCGGGGCCAGCAGCTCATGGTGCAGGCCGTCAAGGACCCGATGAAGACGAAGGGCGCGCGGCTGACCACGGAGATCTCGCTCCCCGGCCGCTTCCTCGTCTTCGTGCCGCAGGGCGAGGGCCTCGGCGTCTCGCGCCGGCTCGATGACGGCGAGCGCAACCGCCTCAAGGACATCATCAAGGGCCTCGACGTCAAGGAGGGCGGCATCATCGTCCGCACGGCCGCCGAGGGCGCGTCGGCCGACGACGTGGAGCGCGACCTCGTCTTCCTGCAGCGGCTCTGGAAGACGATCCAGGCGAACGCGAAGAAGGCCAAGGCCCCGGCGCTCGTCTACCAGGAGGCCGAGCTGCCGCTCAGGATCGTCCGCGATCTCTTCGCGGGCGACTTCGAGAGCGCGCTGATCGACCACGATCGCACCTACAAGCGGATCGTCGGCTACCTGAAGAAGACCTCACCCCACATGCTCGAGCGTGTGCACCGCTACAAGGAGAAGACGCCGCTCTTCGAGGGCACCGGCGTCGACGCCGAGATCCGCTCGACGCTCAACCGGCGCGTCGACCTGCCGTCGGGCGGCTACCTCGTCTTCGACTACGCCGAGGCGTTCACCGTCATCGACGTCAACACGGGCCG
>JAWVCV010000037.1:0-4483 GCA_033858115.1 Gaiellaceae bacterium | reverse complement strand
TGACGCAGGAGTACCTCATCGACGCGATCGAGCGCGGCGAGCGAGAGGGCTACGCCGCCGTGGTGATCGAGATGGACACGCCGGGCGGGCTCGGCTCGTCGATGCGCGCGATCGTCAAGGCGATCCTTGCCGCGAAGGTCCCGGTGGTCGTGTACGTGGCGCCGGCGGGCGCGAGCGCGGACTCGGCCGGCGCCGTGATCGGGATGGCCGCCGACGTGCTCGCGATGGCGCCGCAGACGAACATCGGCTCTTCGACGCCGGTATCGGTCGGCGGTGAGGACATCTCACGCGACCTACGGCGCAAGATCGTCAACGACGCCGCTGCGTACATCGGCGAGCTCGCCCGCGAGCACGGGCGCAACGCCGCGGTCGCGCGACGAATGGTCACCGTGGCAACGAACCTCGGCGCCCGCGACGCACTGCGGCAGAACGTCGTCGACGTTATCGCGACCGACTACGCCAACCTGTTCCGTGAGATCGACGGCACGACGACCGAGCCGAAAGGACTGAGGATCTCGACGCCGCCCGGCACGACCGTCGAGCGAATCGAGATGTCGGCGTGGAAGCGCGTCCTCGACCTCCTAATCGACCCGAACATCATCGCCCTCATGCTGTCGATCGGCCTGATCGGGATCGTCGTCGAGCTCTGGAATCCCGGCCTCATCTTCCCCGGCACGGTCGGCGCCATCTCCTTGATCGTCGGCCTCTACGGGCTGCAGGTGCTCCCGGTCTCGGTCGCGGGGCTGCTGCTGATGCTGCTCGCGGCTGCGTTCTTCGTCGCCGAGTCGTTCATCGTGTCCCACGGTGCCCTTGCGGTCGCGGGTGCGATTACCTTCGTGATCGGGGCACTGATGCTGTTCGATCCTGCCGGCGACGCGTACCAGGTCTCCCTTCCCGTTGCGCTCGCGATCTCCGGAACCCTGACGCTCCTGTTCGGCTTCGCGCTGACGAAGGCTGCGCAGGCCCGACGGATGCCTGCCGTGGTCGGTGCGCACCGACTCGTCGGCGAGAGAGGCCAGGTCCGTGGCGAGGGTCTCGTCTTCGTTGACGGCGAGCTCTGGCAGGCACGGACGGCCGACGGCGCACCGCTCGAGCCAGGCGAGCGTGTCGTCGTCGAGGCCGTCGACCCCGAAGGTCTCCGCCTGGTCGTAGGATCAGCTCAGCCCGCCCCTGCTCTCCCCGCCGAAAGGACGTGATTCGTTGGTCGCCCTGATCGCAATCGCCGCTGTCGCATTTCTGGTCCTGATGTTCCTCTTCGCCGCGATCAAGGTCGCCCGTGAGTACGAGCGCGGCGTGGTCTTCCGGCTCGGCCGGCTGCTGCCAGAACCCAAGGGCCCAGGCCTCTTCCTCCTCATCCCGATCATCGACCGGATGGTGAAGGTCGACCTGCGCACGATCACCCTGAACGTGCCGCCGCAGGAAGTGATCACGAAGGACAACGTGCCGGTCCGCGTGAATGCCGTCGCCTACTTCCGGATCGTCGAGCCGAAGAACGCGATCGTGCAGATCGAGAACTTCATGGTCGCGACCTCGCAGATCTCGCAGACGACGCTGCGGTCGGTCCTCGGCCAGCACATGCTCGACGAGTTGCTCTCCGAGCGCGACAAGATCAACGCGATCCTCCAGAGCATCATCGACGAGGCCACCTCACCGTGGGGAGTCAAGGTCTCGATCGTCGAGGTCAAGGACGTCGAGATCCCAGCCGGCATGCAGCGCGCGATGGCGCGTCAGGCCGAGGCCGAGCGCGAGCGGCGCGCCAAGATCATCGCCGCTGAAGGCGAGTTCCAGGCCTCGCAGAAGCTCGCAGACGCCGCCGACGTGATGGCGAAGTCACCCATGGCGCTGCAGCTGCGCTATCTGCAGACGCTGCTCGAGATCGGCGCGACGAACGCGACGACGATCGTGTTCCCGGCCCCGATCGACATGCTCACGGCCTTCATGGGGAAGGCGACCGGCGGCGGCAGCGGGACGAGCTAGGCCAGTCGGCCGTTGGCCGCGCGATAGCGGCGTGCGGCCTCGATCGCCGCGCCGAGATTCAGGCCCTTGTCCTTGGCCTGCTTGATCAGCATCACGGTCTCGAGCGCGTCGATGTCGTAGATCCGCTGCTTCTTGCCCTTGGTAGGGATCTGAGCCTTGTTCGACCAGTAGTCGAGCTGCATCTTCGAGATCCCCGCGATCTGGCAGACCTGGCCGAGATAGAGCTCGATCTTGTCGAGGTGCTCGGAGAGGTTCACCGGCTCGAGAATGTCTACTTGTGTGTTGTACGCCATGCTGATCCCTTTATCGGCAGATACGTTGACCCCTCAAGAGGAAGGTATACAACGTTTGCGCCCATTTGGGAAGAGGGAATCGCGAAGAAAAGTGAAGGTTCTTGCGGTTATTCGTCCGGAGCAGCTTCGTCCGCGGCGGCGGGGAAGCCGTCCTCGTTGAAGTCCGGCTCCGCGAGCGGCTCGATCCCGGCCTCGAGAGCCGCATCGGCGGCCTCCTGCACGGCAGTGTCGGAACCCTCGTTCTCCATCACGGGGGCGAGGCTCGAGACCTGCTCGTCCTCCCCGCGCAAGCGCATCACGATCACGCCCTGGGTCGAGCGGCCGAGGCGCTTGATCTCCTCCACGGGCATCCGGATCACCGTGCCGCCGGTCGAGATCAGCATCACCTGATACCCGTCGCGCACGACCCGGGCCCCGGCGAGCTTGCCGCGTGCCTCCGTCAGTTGCACCGTCTTCACTCCGAGGCCGCCGCGGCCCTTGACGGGGTACTCGGAGACGCGCGTCCGCTTGCCGTAACCGTTCTCCGTCACGACGAGCAGGTCGGTGTCGTCCTGGGCGATGTCCACCTCGATCACCTCGTCGCCCTTGCGCAGGTTCATGCCACGGACGCCTGACGCATCCCGGCCCATCGAGCGGACCTCGGACTCGTGGAAACGGATCGCCTGGCCGCCCCGCGAGACCATCAGGATGTCGTCGTCGCCGTCCGACAGGCGCACGCCCACGAGCTCGTCGTCGTCGCGCAGCTTGATCGCGATGATCCCGTCCGCCTTCAGCGGCGTGTTGTACGCCAGGAACTCGGTCTTCTTGACGACGCCCTTCTTGGTCGCGAAGACGAGGTACTTGGACTCCTTGTAGTCGCGCGTCGCGATCACCGCGCGCACGGACTCGTCCTGGCGGAACGGGAGTAGGTTGACGATCGCGCGCCCCTTCGACTGGCGCGAGCCGAGCGGCAGCTCGTGCACCTTCAGGCGGTACACCTTGCCGACCGAGGTGAAGAACAAGACGTAGTCGTGCGTCGAGGCGACGAAGAGGTGCTCGATGTAGTCCTCGTCCTTCAGGTCCATTCCCATCACGCCGACGCCGCCGCGGCGCTGCTCGCGATAGGAGGTGACCGGCAGGCGCTTGATGTAGCCCGAGCGCGTGATCGCGATCACCATGTCCTCCTCGGCGATCATGTCCTCGAGCGAGAACTCGCCCTCGGCCGCGATGATCTCCGTGCGCCGATCGTCGGTCTTGCCGTAGATCGACCTCAGCTCCAGCAGCTCCTCGCGAATCAGGCCGTCGATTCGGGCCGGGTCGCCGAGGATCGAGCGCAGCTCCGTGATCCGCTCCTGCAGATCGGCGAACTCGTCCTCGACGCGCTTGCGCTCGAGGCCGGTGAGCGCGCGCAGGCGCAGATCGAGGATCGCCGTCGCCTGGATCTCCGAGAGCGAGAACTGCGACATCAGCTGCTCGCGCGCGGCGTCGGTGTCGTCAGCGCCGCGGATCACGCGGATCACCTCGTCGAGGTTGTCGAGCGCGATCAGGTAGCCGGCGAGGACGTGGGCGCGGTCCTCCGCCTTGCGCAGCTCATACTTGGAGCGCCGCGTGACGATCTGGCGCTGGTAGTCGAGGTAGTGCGTGACGAGCTCGAGCAGCGAGAGCGTCTTCGGCACGTTGTCGACGAGCGCGACGGCGTTGTAGCCGAAGGTCGCCTGCAGGGAGGTGTGCTTGTAGAGCTTGTTCAGGGCCACCTGCGGGATCGCCTCACGCTTCAGCTCGATCTGGATGCGCATGCCGGTGCGGTCGGAGTGGTCGGCCAGGTCGGAGACCTCGGTGATCACCTTCTCCTGAACGAGGTCGGCGATCTTCTTGATCACGCCGGACTCGCCGCCTTTCTTGACGCCGTAGGGCAGCTCGGTGACGACGATCGCGCTCTTGCCGCCACGCAGCTCCTCGACGTGCGCCCGGGCGCGCATCACGATCCGCCCACGCCCCGTGCGGTACGCGTCACGGATCCCCTGCCGCCCGACGACGATCGCGCCGGTCGGGAAGTCGGGGCCCTTGACGTGCTTCATCAGGTCGTCGACGTTCGAGTCGGGCTTGTCGATCAGCTGCACGATCGCGTCGACGATCTCGCCGAGCCGGTGCGGCGGCATGTTCGTCGCCATCCCGACCGCGATTCCCGCCGACCCGTTCACGAGCAGGTTCGGGAAGCGGGACGGCAGCACCGA
>JAWVCV010000036.1:0-6933 GCA_033858115.1 Gaiellaceae bacterium | reverse complement strand
CCGCTCCAGGCGCTTCAGTACGAGTAGGCGTGACCGAGCCCGTCCGCAACACGCCCCTGCCGGCGATCCCGCTGCTGCTCTTTGCGGCGATCGACATCGTGCTTGCGCTGGTGCTGCTGGTGGCAGGGGGGTTCAGCGCCCAGTTCCTCGTAGTCGCCGCCATCGGGCTCGCGCTGGCGGGGGTGGGCCTGTGGAGCGTCTTCTGGCGGGGGGCTTTGGCTCGGCAAGGAGACGAGTCCGGGCGTCCGCTGCCGCGGTTGCTCAGGCCACGGAGGCGGCGCGCTGGCCGGCGTCGCCCCTGACGCGCTGACAGCCTGTTACTCGGGTGCGCCGGCCACGCCCGCGTCCGCGAGCGCTTCGATCTCGGCTTCCGAATAGCCGGCCTCGCGCAGGATCTCGGACGTGTGCTCGCCGAGCAGCGGCGGCCCGGAGCGGTAGCGCACGCGCTCCCCGTCGGCCGAGAGCGGGGGTGACACCAGTTCGCGTCCCGCCAGCTCCTGCAGGATCCCGAGCGCGTGCAGCTGCTCCTCCTGGGCGACCTCCGCGAGATCGTTGACCGGCGAGGCGGGGACGCCTGCCTCGCGCAGCCGGGCAAGCAGGTCGACCGTCGTCGTCGTTGCGATCCGGGTCTCGAGCAGCGGAATCAGCTCGTCGCGGTGCTCGACCCGAAGCGGATTCGTGGCGAACCGCGGGTCGGTCGCCAGCTCGGGGGCGCCGACCGCCTCGCAGACCTTCGCGTAGAGCCGGTCGTTCGCGGCCACGATCATCAGCTCGCCGTCCACGGTCGCGAAGACCTGGTAGGGGACGATCAGCGGGAAGGCTGTGCCGTGCCGACCCGCGGGCTCGCCGCCGGCGAGGACGTGGGCGAGCTGGTACGGCACGAGCGACAACGCCGTTTCGTACAGCGAGAGGTCGAGGACGCGGCCGCGTCCCTCGTGGAGGGCGGCGACGATCGCGAGGGCCGCCCAGACGCCGGTGCCGATGTCGACGAGCGAGACGCCCGCGCGAACGGGCCGGCCGTCGCTCTCGCCCGTCAGGCTCATCAGTCCCGCCGCTGCCTGCATGAGCGGGTCGTAGCCGGGCTCCGAGGCGAGCGGGCCCGTCGCTCCGAACGCCCCGATCGTCACGTAGACCAGTCGAGGGTTGCGCGCGCGCAGCGCCTCAGGGCCGATGCCGAGCCGTGCGGCCGTTCCGGGCCGCATGCTCTGCACCGCCACATCGGCGGACTCGGTCAGCCGGAGCAGCGCCTGCAAGCCGGCGGGCGCCTTCAGGTCGAGCGCGAGCGAGCGCTTGCCGGCATTGGCCGAGAAGAACAAGACGCTGCCGCCCTCGAAGAAGCGCGGCCCCCAGTCGCGCGCCTCGTCGCCGTGCCCCGGATGCTCGACCTTGACGATGTCGGCCCCGAGCGCGCCGAGGATCGCCGTCGCCGTCGGGCCCGCAAGTGAGTTCGTGAGGTCCAGTACGCGGATCCCGGAGAGCGGGAGGAATGACATCACCCAATCATGGCCGCAGCGCTCTCTGCGAGGATGCCGGGAGTGTTCCAGTCGACCGTGGATGCCGTCTCCGGCTCGGACTGGAGCTACCTCGTCGTCTTCGCGATCGCGATGCTCGACGCGTTCTTCCCGCTCGTGCCGAGCGAGGCGACCGCGATCGCGGCCGGCGTCGTCGCCAGCACCGGGGGTCTTTCGGTCGAGTTCGCGATCCTCGCGGCCGCCCTCGGCGCCATCGTCGGGGACAACATCTGCTTCGCCGGCGGCCACTTCCTCGGCGAGCGTCTGAACAGGCGCTTCTTCCAGGGCGAGCGAGCCAAGAAGCGGGTTGCCTGGGCGCGGAAGATGCTCGAGGAACGCGGCGGCTATCTGATCGTCGTCGCGCGGTTCATCCCGGGTGGCCGCACGGTGACGACGTTCACGGCCGGCTTCGTCGAGGGGATGCCCTGGCACCGCTTCATCCGCTTCGACGCCCTCGCCGGTGCGATCTGGGGCTCCTACACCGTGCTGCTCGGCTACTTCGGCGGCAAGTCGTTCGAGCAGGAGCCCTGGAAGGGACTCCTGCTCGCGTTCGCGATTGCGCTCGCCGTTACGGCAGTGGTTGAGCTGGTGCGGCACCTGCGTCGCCGCCGCGCCCACGCCTGAGCCCCAGATCACGCATCCCGCGGTGCGCGATCACCGCTGCCGCGACCATCACGAAGAGCGCGAGCAGGCCGTGCAGTCCGTGCACCCAGCCATTCGAGCGGTCCTCGTCGGAAGGTGCGAGGAAGATCTGCACCGTTCCGAGGACGAACACGAAGAAGGTGAAGCCGATCCACCGCCAGGCGCGTGGCCAGGCGCCGAACGCCGTCAGGAAGAGGAGCAGCTCCGCCGGATGAATGATCGCGAAGCCAAGGAAGCCGTGCGCGTCGAGCGCGCCTTTTCCCGAACCGGCGATGTACGAGGTGATGAGGTAGGCCTGAATGAAGACGCCCACGACGATCACGATCGCCAGCACGAAGTTGATCCACAGGAAGGTTCGCCTCATGGGCCGAGCCTACGGCAGTCGCCGGATAGCCTCAAGCCCGTGAAGCTGCACATCACCGGCGCGTCTGGCTATCTGGGCTCGGAGCTCGTCCGGCTGCGTCCCCATGCGTCGACGGAGCGGGTGGAGGTGCGCGACGCCGAGGCGGTGCAGGCGCTGTTCGAGCGGGTCCGACCCGACACCGTGATCCACACGGCCTACCGGCAGGACGAGGAGGCCGTGAACACGGTGGGATCGGAGAACGTCGCGCGCGCCGCCGCCGCGGCCGGCGCTCGGCTCGTCCACCTGTCCACCGACGTCGTCTTCGACGGGCGGAAGGGCGGCCCGTATGTCGAGGATGACCCGCTCTCGCCCGTGACCGCCTACGGGCGGGCGAAGGCGGAGGCCGAGCTGCGCGTCGCCGCCGCTCATCCCGCCACGCTGCTCGTCCGGACGTCGCTGCTCTACGGCGGCCCGGAGCCGTCCCAGCATGAGCTCGCCGCGCGCGATCGCGCCTTCACGTTCTTCAGCAACGAGATCCGGAGCCCGGTGCACGTGGCCGACCTCGCTCACGCGCTGCTCGAGCTGGCCGAGCTCGACGTCGCAGGCCCGCTGCACGTCGCCGGCCCGGACGCCGTCTCGCGCGCAACGTTCGCCGAGTTGATCGTCGGCGCGCCCGTTCGATCCGAGGCGGCCCCGGAAACCCGGCCGCTCGACTGCTCCCTGGACTCGACCTGGGCCGAGGCGATGCTGCGGACCCGGCTCCGCGGGGTACGAGAGGTTCTGGGATGAACCGCCTCGCGGAGGAAACGAGCCCGTACCTGCTCCAGCACGCCGGAAACCCGGTCGATTGGTATCCCTGGGGCGAGGAGGCCGTGGAGCGCGCCCGCGCCGAGGACCGGCCGATCCTGCTCTCGATCGGCTACGCCGCGTGTCACTGGTGCCACGTGATGGAGCACGAGTCCTTCGAGGATCCCGCGACAGCGGCGCTGATGAACGAGCACTTCGTCAGCGTGAAGGTGGATCGCGAGGAGCGCCCCGACCTCGACGCGGTCTACATGGAGGCAGTCGTCGCGCTTTCCGGCCACGGTGGCTGGCCGATGACCGTCTTCCTCATGCCCGACGGCGAGCCCTTCTACGGCGGCACCTACTACCCGCCCGAGCCGCGGCACGGCCTGCCGAGCTTCGGTCAGGTGCTGGAGGCGGTCGCCGAGGCGTGGCGCGACCGCCGGGAGGACGTCGGGCGCTCGGCGGCGCAGCTCGTCGAGGCCGTCCGGCGCTCGGCAGAGCTGCAGCCATCGAGCGAGCCTTTGACCGACTCGTTGCTGGCGGGGGCGGTTCGCGGCCTCGCCGCCGCGTTCGAGCCCGGCTTCGGCGGCTGGGGCCGGGCGCCGAAGTTCCCGAACGCGCCGGCGCTCGAGTTCCTGCTCCGCCGCGACGAGGAGCTGGCCCGCACGATGCTGACGCGGACACTGGAGGGGATGGCGGCGGGTGGGATGTACGACCTGCTCGGGGGCGGCTTCCATCGCTACTCGGTCGACGACCGCTGGCTCGTGCCGCACTTCGAGAAGATGCTCTACGACAACGCCCTCCTCGCCGCGACCTACCTGCACGCCTCGGTCGTGACCGGCGACGAGCGCCACCGCGAGATCAGCCGCGCCACGATCGAGTACATGCTCCGCGAGCTGCTCCTCCCGGACGGGGGATTCGCCTCGGCGCAAGATGCCGACACCGACGGTGTCGAGGGCCTGACGTTCACGTGGACGCCGGAGGAAGGCGCGCCTGCCGGACTGCTCCAGCCGTTCGAGCACGGCCGGTCGATCCTGCGCGGCGAGCTCGACGAAGAGACGCGCAAGCGCCTGCTCGCGCAGCGGGAGCAGCGTGTCAAGCCGCTCCGCGACGACAAGGCGATCGCATCCTGGAACGGCCTCGCGCTCGCGGCGCTCGCGGAGGCGGGGTGGAGGCTCGACCGGCCCGAGTGGGTGGACGCGGCCAGGCGCCTGGGAGCGTTTCTGCTCGGCCCGCTCTCGGACGGAGACGGCCGGCTGCTCCGCAGCTACCGGGACGGACGGACGAGCGGGACCGGCTACCTGGACGACTACGCCAACGTCGCGCACGGCCTGCTCGAGCTGCACGTCGCCACCGGCGAGCTCCGCTGGCTGGAGGAATCACACCGGCTGGCCAGGCTGGCGATCGAGCTTTTCGGAGACGAAAAGCACGGCGGGTTCTTCCTCTCGCCGTCCGACGGCGAGCAGCTCGTGGCGCGGACGAAGGAGCTGGACGACCACCCGCTGCCCTCGGGGAACGCGATGCTCGCGCACGTCATGCTGCGGCTCGCGCGGATCTACGGCGACGACGAGCTCGAGCGCCGGGCCGTCTCGGTGCTGAGGCTCGTCCGCCCGGCCCTCGAGCGCGCCCCCTCGTCGTTCGGCTGGGCGCTCTGCGCGCTCGACCTCTACCTGAGCCCGCCGCGCGAGCTCGCGATCGCCGGTCCGGTCGACTCGCCGGTGGCTCGGAAGGCGCTCGAGCCCTGGCAGCCGAACACCGTCGTCGCCGTCGGCCCGGCCGCGCACGTACCCCTCCTCGTGGGCAAGGATCGCGTCGGAGGGCTCCCCGCGGTCTACCGCTGCGAGCGGTTCGCCTGTCAGGCGCCGGTCACGGACCCGGCCCAGCTGTAGAGGCGGGTTCCGGCGCGGCTAACTTCCGTGGGCGTTCGTTGTCTAAGCTCACCAGAAGGAGTAGTCTCGCCCACCAGCGGGCCTCGTTTCATTTCTTTTCATCAACAAGAGGAGTTCTCTATGCGTAGGGTCTCACTCGCCGGGCTGGCACTCATCGGAGCGCTGCTCCTTGCCATTCCGTCGGCGTTCGCGAGGTCGGATCTGCAAGCTGCCGACCCAGGGATCACAGCGAGGACGATCGTGATCGGCGGGTCCTTCCCGCTGACGGGCCCAGCCTCGAGCTATGCGCCGATCCCGGCCGGCATGAAGGCATTCTTCAGCTACATCAACGCCCGGCGTGGCCCTGACGGCAAGCGCGGCATCAACGGGCGCCAGATCGTCTTCAAGTTCTACGACGACGGCTACAACCCCGTCAACTCGGTCCAGCAGCAGCGGAAGCTGGTCGAGCAGGACAAGGTGTTCGCCGTGGTCGGGACGCTCGGGACCGAGGTCAACCAGGCCGTGCAGCCGTATCTCAACTCGAAGAGCGTGCCGCACATCCTCGTGTCGACGGGGGCCAGCGACTTCGGCAAGGACTACAAGAAGTACCCGTGGACGATCGGCTGGCAGCCCGACTACGTCGCCGAAGGACGTCTCTATGGGTTGGACATCCGCGCGAACCACCCGACCGCGAAGATCGCGATCCTCTTCCAGAACGACAGCTACGGCAAGGATTACGTGGCCGGCTTCAAGTCCGCGCTCGGCACCGCGAAGGTGAAGAGCCAGGTCGTGGCGGAGGAGGGCTTCGACGTGCTCGGCGGCGGCACCCCGCAGTCGCAGCTCGTGAAGCTGCGCGGCTCTGGGGCCGACACGCTGATGATCTTCGTGACGCCGACGCCGACGGTGCAGACGTACGCGATCATCCGGGCGCTGAACTGGAAGCCCGCGAACATCTACGTGAACTCGGTCTCCGCGACCGACACGTTCATGGGAGCCGCCGTTGCCCGCTCGAGCGCGGCCACGGTCAACGGATCGGTCAGCGCCACCTACCTGAAGGATCCGGCTTCGCCGACCTTCGCGAACGACCCGACGGTGACGCAGTACAAGGCCCTGATGGCGAAGTACGCGCCTGGGGCGAATGCAAACAACCTGCTCTACTTCTACGGCTTCGCCAAGGGCGACACGTTCGTCCGGGCGATGTACAAGGCGGGGAAGAACCCGACCCGCGCCGGGCTGATGCGGGCGCTGCTCTCGTTCAACGAGACCACGCCGTACCTGCTGCCGGGGGCGCGGCTCAAGACCAGCCCCACGGACCACTTCCTCATCTCGCACCAGCGGCTGCAGACCTTCAACAACGGCCTGTGGTCCGCTTCCGGACCGCTCGTGGACGGGCGGCCTCGCGGCTAGCCCAAGCGGGAAAGATGGGATGATCGTGGGGGCCGGCGACGGCCCCCACATCGTTCCATGGACTTCACCCTCACCCCCGAGCAGGAGCTGATCCGCGAGGCCGCGCGCGAGCTGTGCGCGCGCGAGATCGTCCCGAACGCACGGCGATGGGATGAGCAGGAGGAGTTGCCCCGCTCGCTCGTCGGCACGCTCGCTGCGGCCGGGTTCCTCGCCGCGGCGCTGCCGGAGGAGCTCGGCGGCGGCGGGCTCGACTCGGTCTCGTACTCACTGGTCTGCGAGGAGCTCGGCAAGGCGGACTCGTCGGTCCGCGGCATCGTCTCGGTCTCGAACGGGCTCTACGGCAAGACGATCGCGAAGTGGGGGACGGAGGAGCAGA
>JAWVCV010000035.1:0-7597 GCA_033858115.1 Gaiellaceae bacterium | reverse complement strand
GCCGAGCGGGACGTGGCGCGGCTCGCCTACTTCGGCCTCTTCGCGCTCCAGCACCGTGGCCAGGAGTCGGCCGGGATCGCCGTCTCGGATCAAGGCCGCTTGACCGTCCTGCGGGACATGGGCCTCGTCGCGCAAGTGTTCGACGAGCAGAAGCTGCAGGCGCTCCCCGGCGATGTCGCGATCGGGCACACGCGCTACTCGACGACCGGCTCCACGCTCTGGGCGAACGCGCAGCCGCTCGTCCACCACGGCCGCGCGCGCACGGTCGCGCTCGGCCACAACGGCAACCTGACCAATACGGCCGAGCTGCGCGACGCGCTCGCGGCGGACGGGATCACTCTCGGGGCGACCTCCGACACCGAGGCGATCGCGGCGTTGATCGCGAACGACCCGGGTGAGCTGCCACTGGCCGTGGCCCGGGCGATGGCCCGGCTGGAGGGCGCGTACTCGATCGTCGCCCTCGTCGAGGGGAAGCTGCTCGGCTTCCGTGACCCGCACGGGATCCGGCCGCTGGCCCTGGGGCGCCTCGGGGAGGACTGGGTGCTCGCCTCCGAGACGTGCGCGCTCGACCTGATCGGCGCGAACTTCGTGCGCGACGTCCGGCCCGGCGAGGTGGTCCTGGTCGACGAGGACGGGCTGCACGCGACGCAGGCGCTGCCGGAGGGCAGGCAGGCGCTCTGCATCTTCGAGCACGTCTACTTTGCGCGACCGGACTCGACGCTGGCCGGGGCCGAGGTGCACGGCGTCCGCGTGCGGATGGGCGAGCGGCTGGCGGCGGAGGCCCCGGCCGAGGCCGACCTGGTGATGCCGATCCCCGACTCGGGCACGCCCGCAGCCGTCGGCTTCTCCCGCGCGTCCGGCATCCCGTACAGCGAGGGCCTCGTCAAGAACCGCTACGTCGGCCGGACGTTCATCCAACCGGACGAGACCCTGCGCCAGCAGGGGATCAAGATGAAGTTCAACCCGCTCGCCGAGGTGGCCGGAAAGCGGCTCGTGATCGTGGACGACACGATCGTGCGCGGCAGCACGACGCGCCAGCTCGTGGCGATGCTCTTCGACGCCGGCGCGGCCGAGGTGCACGTGCGCGTCTCCTCGCCGCCGATCGTCTCGCCCTGCTTCTACGGGATCGACATGGCCGACGAGGACCAGCTTGCCGCCGCACATCGCTCGGTCGAGCAGATGCGCGAGCTGATCGGCGCCACCTCGCTGCACTACCTCTCACCCGATGGGATGCAGGCGGCGACGCGGTTGCCCGAGGCATCGGTGTGCCGGGCCTGCTTTACGCGTGACTATCCGACTCGGGTGCCCGACGAGCGGAACTTCGCCAAGCTCCGCTTCGAGCCGGCCGGCGCCTGATCCCGCCAACGGGGGAGCTCTCCGTCCGCACCGTTGCCGACTATGCGCACATGCGGATCGTCGTTTGCTCCAACCAGGCGGGGCAATGGTGGTGGGCCGCGGTCGGTGAGAGTGGTGACGCGGCGGCAGTCTCAGTCCCGTACGCCAGCCGGACGGATTGTCTGCACGCGATCGCGGAGCTGAAGGTCGAGGGGCCGGTGGCTCCGATCACCTTCGAGGAGTCCTACGCTGCCAGCCCAGGCAGGTGGACGATCTCGAGCTTGATCCCGTCTGGGTCGTAGAAGAAGACTGCGTAGTACCCCGGGACGTACGCGTACTCGCGCGGCGGCGTCTCGATCTCGGCGCCGCTGCTGACGAGCCACGCGTGCCGGTCGTCGACGACTCCGCGCGAGACTGCCTCGAACGCGACGTGGTGGACGCCGATGCGGTAGCGGTCGATCCCGCCCAGCGCCTGCGCCTGGCGGATCCCCAGCGAGCTGCCCGGGCCGCCGAAATACCAGATCGTCTCGCCGCGCTCCCCCTGGACCTCGGAGATCCGGTGGAACCCGAGCGGGCCGAGCAGGTCGCGGTAGAAGGGCAGGCTGCGCTCGATCGACGAGACGACGAGGTCGACGTGGTGCAGGCCGCCCGAGCGCATTAGGAGATGTTCAGCGGCGCTCGGCCAGCTCCTGCGCGCGCCCGTACCGCACGGCACGCCGCACGGCGCGCGGGTCGAGCCCACGCTCCAGCAGTTCCTGCCGCAGCTCGCCCTCGCGCGCCATGCGCAGGAAGAGCCAGGCGAGCGCCACGAGCGTGACGATCGAGCCCTCGATCATCATCACCGCGCCCGCGAGCCCCTGGTCCTGGAGCGGTGAGATCCCCCAGAGCTCGTCGCCGCGCGCGTAGACGGCGTAGAAGACGGTGCCCGACCAGACGAAGACGTTGCCGAGCACGGTCTCGACGAGGCGGACTCCGGCGATGTAGGCGAGCTTCGGCCCCGTTCCGAACCACTCCGGCGCAGGCAACGTCTCGAGCACGGGCAGCCACACGACCACACCGGCTGTGAAGAAGCCCACGTGCTCCAGCGCGTGCACACTGGAGTGCCGCACGGCCGCCTCGTAGAGGAAAGGCACGTGCCAGACGTACAGGTTGAGCGCCCAGAGCGGGAGCGCCACCACCGGGTTCGCCAGCACCCGCAGGCGCTCGACCGGCCGCAGCGACAGGAGGGGCCGCAGGATCGGCCCCGTGAGCCCGGCCAAGAGGCACAGCGGAGCGAGGTCTCCGATGACGACGTGCTGGAGCATGTGGAAGCTGAAGAGCTCCCGCTCCCCGATCGTCGCCACCGGCGATGCGAACGCGAGCACCAGCAGCGCGATCCCGAGTGAGAACAGGGCGACGCGCCAGCGGGGAGGAGGCGTGCCGCGCCGGCGCAGCGTACGTGCCCGGATCGCGTAGCCGAGGGCCGCCAGCGCCACCGGCGCGAGCTGCAACGGATCGATCGTCCAGCTCGTTAGCAGAGAGAGCTCGTCGATCTCTCCAGACTAGACTCCGCCTCCCTTGAACCTCTTCCACTACCACCTCGTCACCAACCTCGTCCGCGAGGTGGAGGCGCGTTACGTGGGCAAGCTTGCGTTCCAGCTCGTCGCGCGGCATGGGCGGATCGGCGACGACTACCAGTCGTTCGAGCCCGGTCTCTCGTGGGACGACCTCGACCGGATGGGCTTCAAGCTGCGGCTGACCGAGCTCGAGCGCGGGGCCGTCAACGTCGTCGTCCAGCCCGGGCAGTGGGAGCTGCCGCGGGTCGACCATCTCGGGCTGGCCCTCGACGAGGACGAGTTCCAGGCCGTGATCGACCGGGCCGTCGACCGGGAGCTTCGGATCCAGGCCCACGGCGGCCGGCGGACGTTCGTGGCGACGAACGTCGGCTACCGGCTCGAGATCCACCCTCCGCGCGCGTGGCTCGACGAGCTGCTCGAGGCGCGGATGGAGCTCACGCTCAGCGAGCTGCACCTGCTCGCCGAGGACCCGGAGGACAAGGCGATCGTGCTCGCCGAGCTACTCGACGCCGAGCGTGACGGCACGAGCGTCGAAGTGGGCCATTCAATCGTCCGTTTCCTCCCCGGCGGGCCGCAAGGTCGGCCGCAACTGCACGCAGAGCTGCTGACCTGACGCCCGACCCACCTCGTAGACTCGGCTCTGTGAGCGACGACCCGACGTACGCGGCCGCCGGGGTCTCGCTGGCGACGGCCGAGCGAATCGTCGGGCGGCTGCGTGCAGCGGTGGAGTCCACCGGTGCGCAGGGCTTCGGCGCCTTCGCCGGGCTGCACCCCCTCGACGGCCGGCGGCTCCTCGCCGCCTCGACCGACTCGATCGGGACGAAGACGGTCATCGCCCGCCGACGCGGCGCCCTGCGCGCGTGCGGCGGCGACATGGCGGCTCATTGCATCAACGACGTGATCACGTGCGGCGCCGATCCGCTGATCCTGCTCGACTACGTCGCGGCGAACGAGCTCGACCTCGAGCAGGTCGCAGAGCTCGTCGAGGGGGCGGCGGAGGTCTGCCGCGCGGCGGGCGTGGCCCTCGTCGGCGGCGAGACCGCAGAGCTTCCGGGGGTCTATCGGGACGGCGAGCTCGACTTCGCCGCGACGTGCGTCGGCATCGTCGACCGTGACCGGCTGATCGACGGCTCGGCCGTGCGGGAAGGCGACTCCGTCGTCGGGCTGCCCTCGGCGGGCGTGCACGCAAACGGCTTCACGCTCGTCCGGCGGGTGCTCGAGCTCGAAGACTACGAGGGGCCGGACCTGCTCGCCTCGACCCGGCTCTACCTGGACGACGTTCGCCGGCTCCGCGACACGGCGCATGCGTTCGCGCACGTCACGGGTGGGGGCATCGAAGGCAACCTCGACCGGGTGGTGCCGGCCGGGCTCCGGGCGGAGATCGACTGGGACGCCTGGGAGCGGCCGCCCGTGTTCGAGTGGCTCGCACGGCATGTCGCCGAGGAGGAGTTGCGGCGCGTCTTCAACCTCGGCATCGGTTACTGCGCGGTACTGCCGGAGCCGGGGGACGGGCTCGTGATCGGGAGCATCGTCGAGGCGTGATCGGAGTGCTCGTCAGCGGTGAGGGAACGAACCTGCAGGCGCTCCTCGACGCCGGGCTGCCCGTCCGCGCGGTCGCGTCGAACCGCCCCGGAGCGCGCGCGCTCGAGCGGGCCGAGCAAGCCGGGCTGGCGGCAGGGGTGTTCGAGCTCGACTCGTATCCATCGCGCGAGGCCCGTGACGTCGTCATGGCGGATTGGCTCGAGCAGCGAGGCATCGAGGTTGTCGTCTGCGCCGGCTACATGCAACTTCTGAGCCCGGCCTTCCTGGAACGCTTCCCGGAACGGATCGTCAACGTGCACCCGTCGTTGCTGCCGGACTTTCCCGGCGCCAGGGCGATCGACGAAGCGCTCGCAGCGGGAGTGGAGACGACCGGCGTGACCGTGCACCTCGTGGACGAGGGGCTAGACACAGGCCCGGTCATCGTCCAGGAGCCCGTTCCGGTCGAGCCGCGCGAGACGCTCGCGGAGCGCATCCACGCGGTCGAGCACCGGCTGCTGCCGAAGGTGGTGAGCGAGCTTTGCGCGCGCTGATCTCGGTTTGGGACAAGGCCGGGCTGGACGGCTTCGTCAAGGGGCTGGCGTCGCTCGACTGGGAGCTCGTCGCGAGTGGCGGCACGGCCGCGTACATCGAGGAGCTCGGACTACCGGTCACGCGCGTCGAGAGCCTCACGGAGTTCCCGGAGATGCTCGGTGGGCGCGTGAAGACGCTCCATCCTGCGATCCACGGCGGCATCCTCGCGCGACGCGACGTCGACGACGACCTGGCGACGATCGCGGAGCATGGGATCGAGCCGATCGACCTCGTCTGCGTCAATCTCTATCCGTTCGTCGAAACCGCGCAGCGCCGCGACGTCGCGGACGATGAGGTCGTCGAGATGATCGACATCGGCGGCCCGGCGCTCCTGCGGGCGGCGGCCAAGAACCACGCGGCGGTGCTCCCTGTCTGCCGGCCCGAGGACTACGATGCCGTGCTCTCCGAGGTTCGCGACCGCGCGGGGGACGTCTCGCCCGAGACCCGCCGGCGGCTCGCCACGGTCGCCTTCGCGACCACCGCCGCCTACGACGCGGCGGTCGCAGACTGGCTCTCCGACGCGACTTACCCCGAGGCTCTGATCCCGGTCTTCGACAAGGTGTCCGACCTCGCCTACGGCGAGAACCCGCACCAGGGAGCGGCGTACTATGCCGAGCGGGGAGCCCGGACGCACCTGCTCGCGCGAGTCGAGCAGCTGCACGGCCGCGAGCTCTCCTTCAACAATCTCAACGACCTGAACGCGGCCCGCATGATCGCGCGCGAGTTCACCCTGCCGGCCTGCGTGATCGTCAAGCACGCGAACCCGTGCGGAGTGGCGGTCGGCGCCTCGATCGAGGAGGCCTACGAGGTCGCGCTTGCCGCCGATCCGCTCTCGGCCTACGGCGGCGTGGTCGTCCTGAACCGCGGTGTCAGCGCGACGCTCGGCGAGCGGCTGGCCGAGCAGTTCGTCGAGGTGCTCTTTGCGCCCGGGTACGACGAGGTCGCGCTCACCGCGCTCGCGCGGAAGCGGTCGATTCGGATCCTCAACGATCTCGAGCGCCGGAACGCCGACGTGTCCGAGCGCGACTACAAGCGGGTGCTCGGCGGGCTGCTCGTGCAGGACCGCGATTGGGACGTCGCCGACCGCGAGGGGATGGAGGTCGTCGCGGGCGAGCCCGACGAGACGCAATGGGGCGACCTGCTCTTTGCCTGGCGGGTCTGCAAGCACGTGAGCTCGAACGCGATCGTGATCGCCAAGGACCTGCAGACGATCGGGATCGGCGCCGGGCAGATGAGCCGCGTCGACGCCGTCAAGATCGCGGTCGAGAAGGCGGCGGAGCACAGCCACTCGCTGGTCGGCGCGTCGCTGGCGTCGGATGCGTTCTTCCCGTTCCCCGACGGGCCGCGGCTGGCGCTCGAGGCCGGCGTGACCTCGCTGATCCAGCCCGGCGGGTCGAAGCGCGACGCGGACGTCGTCGAGGCGGTCGAGAGCGCCGGCGCCGCGATGGTCTTCACCGGGCGCCGGCACTTCCGACACTGATCTACGTGCGAGTGCCTGTTCCGAACGTGCGGTCGGCCCAGCCGAGGCTGGTGGCAAGGAACGACCCGGCAAAGGCGGCGAGCCCGAGCGCCAGGAAGTCCGCATAGTTGCTGTCGCTGAACGTGGCGAGCAAGAACAGCACGACCGCGACGAGGAGCAGGATCGCTCCGAGTCCGAAGTTCATCGAATCCTCCTTGATGACGATTACTCGTCGCGTGGACGAGCTCGATCTGCGTATTCGCAATCCGGACAACGGCTCCTTCGTCCGGCGTGTCTCGCCCGAATCCGGATTGCGTAGGCTTCCGCGCGATGTCTCGTGAGTATCCCCGGCTACTCGACCTCGTCGGCCAGACGCCGATCGTCCGGCTGGACCGGATCGCGCGCGACGTGGAGCCGACGCTGCTCGCGAAGCTCGAGTACCTGAATCCGGGCGGCTCCAACAAGGATCGGATCGGAATGGCGATGATCGAGGCCGCCGAGCGCGAGGGGAAGCTCCGGCCCGGCGGCACGATCGTGGAGCCGACGTCCGGCAACACGGGCGTGGGGCTGGCGATCGCGGCGGCGGCGCGCGGCTACCGCTGCATCTTCGTGATGCCGGACAAGATGAGCCAGGAGAAGATCTCGATGCTGCGCGCCTACGGCGCGGAGGTCGTGATCACGCCGACGGCGGTCGAGCACGACTCGCCCGAGAGCTACTACTCCGTCTCCGACCGGCTGGCCGAGGAGATCCCGGGCGGGTTCAAGCCCGACCAGTACTCGAACATGGCCAACCCGCAGGCCCACTACGAGACCACGGGGCCGGAGATCTGGGAGCAGACGGGCGGCGAGCTGGACGCGCTCGTCATCTCCGTCGGCACCGGCGGAACGATCTCGGGCGCGGGCCGGTACCTGAAGGAGCGCAACCCGGAGCTCGTGATCGTCGGCGCCGACCCCGAGGGCTCCGTCTACACGTCGCAGGAGACGCATCCCTATCTCGTCGAGGGGATCGGCAAGGACACCTGGCCGGACACGATGTCCCGCGACGTCGTCGACCGCTGGGTGCGCGTCTCCGACCGCGATTCCTTCGTGACCGCGCGCAGGCTGGCGCGTGAGGAGGGGATCCTCGCCGGCGGAT
>JAWVCV010000034.1:0-3501 GCA_033858115.1 Gaiellaceae bacterium | reverse complement strand
CCTGGGTAGCGCACGTCGCCGGAAGCTACGCGCTCACGGGCCTCCACTGCCACCGCCACTTCCTCGAAGGCGAGTTCCTCGGCGTTGCGGCGATCCGGCTGACGCTGCTCCTCGTGACGACGCTCGCCGGGGCGGTCGTGGTCGCGGCCGGCGTCCGGGCTGTGACCGGCTGGCGGCGGCTCGACGCGAACGGTCGTAGAGATCCCAACGGTCGCCAAGCATTCTCCTACGCGCTCGCCGCTGCCCTCTCGGCACTAGTCGTCGTCTACCTGTTCTGGTCGCTCGTGCCGACGATCTTTGGAGACACGTGCGCCTAGCAGGCATCCTCGTCGGGCTCTCCCTCCTCGCCTTCCTGGTCGTGGGCGCTCGTAACCTCACCGCCACCGACTCCGACCGCTCGGTGCGCGTTGCAGGTGGCGACGCCGAGCGTGGCCGCGGCGTCATCGTCGACGCCGGTTGCGGCACGTGCCACACGATTCCCGGCATCCCGAGCGCCGACGGCAAGGTCGGCCCGCCGCTGACCGACTTCGCAGAGCGGTCGTTCGTCGCCGGCCGGCTCCCGAACACGTCGCAGAATCTCATCCACTGGCTCCGCGAGCCGCAGGCAGTCGAGCCCGGGACCGCAATGCCCGATCTCGGCCTGTCGCGGCAAGCGGCCACGGACGCGGCGGCGTACCTCTACACACTCGGTTCTCGCGACCGCAGTGACCGCTGATCAGCGAACCGAGCGGAGCGCCTCGCCGAGCGACTGCTTCGTCGTCAGCACGCCCTCGAAGAGATCGCCCTCGCGCCCGATGCGATCGAGCACGGCGTCCATCGTGAAGGCGGCCGGGTCGAGCGACTCGTTCACCTCGTCCCAGCGCACCGGCGTCGAGACGGGCGCGCCCGCCTTCGGGCGGACCGAGTAGACGGAGGCGATCGTCTTCCCCTCCCCGTTCTGGTTCGAGTCGATCAGCACGCCGCGGCGCTTCGCCTTCGTCCACTCCGTCGTCGCGAGCCCAGGGTGGGCACGAGCGATCGCGCCGGCGACGATCTCCGAGAACTCGCGGGTCTCGGAGTAGGTGTGACGCCGCGCGATCGGCACGAGGACGTGGATTCCCTCCGAGCCGCTCGTCTTGGGAAACGACGTCAGCCCGAGCAGGTCGAGCGTCTCCTTGATCAGGAGCGCGACCTGGATCGTCTCGGGAAACCCCACGTCCGGTGACGGATCGAGGTCGAAGAGCACCCAGTCGGGCCGGGAGGGCTTGTCCACGCGCGAGTACCAGGTGTTCATGTCGATGCAGCCCATGTTGACCATCCAGAGGAGGGCGAGCTCGTCGTTCACGAGCGGAAAGTCGATCATTCGCCGCTGCGGCGGCCGATCGCGCGTCGACGCTTCGAAGCGCGCGGTCGGGATCCAATCCGGCATGTGCTTCGGCGCATCCTTCTGGAAGAAGAACTTGCCCTTCCATCCGTCGGGGTAGCGCTTCATCGTGAACGGCCTGTTCTTCAGGTGCGGCACGATCGCGGGCGCGACGTCGCGGTAGTAGGCCAGCAGGTCGCCCTTGGTGATCCCCTCGTCCGGCCAGTAGAGCTTGTCGAGATTCGAGAGCTTCAGGACTCGCTTGCCCTTCCGGATCTCCGGTGGGATCGCCTCGCGCTCACGGTGCACTTCCTCGGCCTCCTTGTCCTCTCGCAAACCGACGTAGACGGGCGCCCGCAAGCGGCCGTCATGCGTCCACTCGGCGAAGCGAATCTCGGCGACGAGCTCCGGCTCGACCCAGACGACGTCACCCTTCTTGACCCGCGGCATCTTCGGAACCTCGGCAAACGGCGACGTCTCGCGGCGGAGCGGCTTCAGCTTCTGCAGCAGCCACTCGATCTCCGCGTCGTCGAAGCCCGTGCCGACGTTCCCGACCCAGCGCAGCCCACCTGCTTCGGTGACTGCCAGCACGAGTGAGCCGAAACGACCGGAACGGCGCCCCTGCCCCTTCGTGTACCCCACGACCACGAACTCCTGGCGGCCCTGCGTCTTCACCTTGAGCCACTCGCGACTCCGCTTGCCGGGGGTATAGACGGAGTCGGCCTTCTTGCTGACGATCCCTTCGAGCTCCTCCTTCGTCACCGCCGCATACAGAGCCTCGCCGTCGTCGAACGCCTCCGAGAGCCGCACAGTCTTGTTCCGCCGGTCGAGCAGCGCCACGAGCCGCTCGCGGCGCTCGGTGAAGGGCAAGTCGATCACGGGCTCGCCCTCCACCTCCAGCACGTCGAAGACGTAGATCACGAGCGGGCCAGATCCCTGCTGCATCGCCGAGAAGCTCGTGCGCCCACGCTCGTCGAGCGCGCACACCTCGCCGTCCAGCACGCAGTCCGGCGTCTTCACAGCCTGCTCGAGCGCCTTCGCGACGGTCGGAAACCGCCCGGTCAGCGAATTGCCGTTGCGGCTCGTGAGCTCCGCCTCGCCGCCCGCGATCGTCACGATGGCCCGGTACCCGTCCCACTTCACCTCGTGGAGCCACTCGCCGCCGGCGGGAACCGAATCGGTGAGCGTGGCCAGCATCGGCTTGTAGGCGCGAGGCTTGCGCGCCGGCGCCGCGTCCTCCTTCTTCTTCACGATCAGCCAGTTCTTCGGGTCACCGCCGAGCTTTGCCGGCACGAGCGTCCAGAGCCCGTTCAGCCTTTCTCCGTGCAGGCGGACGGTCAGGCCTCCGTTGGGCTTCTCTTCGACGAGCTCGTAGGTGCCGTGATCCCAGATCTCCACCGTTCCGGCGCCGTAGTTGCCCGCGGGAATATCCCCCTCGAACGTCGCGTAGGAGAGCGGGTGATCCTCGACGTGGACCGCAAGGTGCTGGGTCCCCGGCTCGAGCGGCACGCCCTTGGGCACCGCCCAGCTCAGGAGCACGCCGTCGCGCTCGAGCCGGAAGTCGTAGTGGAGCCGCCGGGCGTCGTGGCGCTGGACGACGAAGACAGGCTCCTTGCGCCGTCGCCCCTGGCCGAACGGCTCGGGCGTGCGGCCGCGTGTCCGCTTCCGCTCGTAGTCCTTCAACGAAGTCACGGCCTGGTCATACCCCGCCACGATGTTTCACGCGCCTGCGAACGTGAGATCCAGGGCGTAGAGAGTGCGAGAGCGCATCGCCTTCTCCACCAAAGCGGGGGGTCAGTTGAGGTCGGCTTTTGCCGGCCTCAACTCATATCGATGCCGTCTTGGCGCCATATTCGGAGCAGGGGAAAAGCCTGTGGAAGATGTGGAAAGTCTGATCGATCATGCGAGCACTCCCATCGAACGAAACTTCGCGCGGCGCCTGGCGCGCAGCTCGTCCTGGGGAATGTTGTCCAGCTCGTCGAGCGAATCCGCGAGCGCTGCGCCGAGCAGACGGGCCGCCTCGTCAGGGTTGGCGTGGGCGCCGCCCTCGGGCTCGGGCACGATCCCGTCGATCACGCCCAGCTCCAGGCAGTGCGCCGCGTCGGGCTTGAAAGCCGCAGCCGCCTTGCGGGCCTCGCCCGCGTCGCGCCACAAAATCG
>JAWVCV010000033.1:0-6326 GCA_033858115.1 Gaiellaceae bacterium | reverse complement strand
TCGAGGGTCGTCGCGCGCCGCTCAAGGCCGCCCTGCTCGACCAGCGCACGCTTGCCGGGCTCGGGAACATCTACGTCGACGAGGCGCTCTGGTACGCGAAGCTCCATCCGCTGCGGCCGGCGGGCGGACTCGACCGCGACGAGCTGCGGCGGCTCCACCGGGCGATCCGGAAGGCGCTCGAGCTCGGGATCCTCCGGCAGGGGTCGACGCTGAGCGACTACCGGTTGCCGGACGGGAGCTCGGGCGCGATGCAGAAGGAGTTCCGCGCCTACGGCCGCACCGACGAGCCGTGCGACCGCTGTGGGACCCCGTTGACGAAGACTCGCGTCGGTGGTCGTGGCACCTGGTACTGCCCGAACTGCCAGCGCTTGAGCTGATTCGCACAAAAAAAGACGCTCTTTGCGAGTTTTAGCGCCTATGTGTCCGTATCGAAAGTTGCGAGCGTCCTGTTGGTAATGGATATGGGCGGCAGCGGGCCGCCTTCTGCGGCAAAGGAGAGGGAGATGAAGAAGTGGGTGCTTGCCTTGGCAGCCCTGGTGGTCTTGGCGCCCGGAGCAGCCTCGGTGCTCGCGAACGGGGGCGGCGGTGGCGGCGGCGGCAACGACGACCGCGTGTTCCTGCTCGGGGGGACCGCACAGCACGCGCAGGATCCGGAGAACTCGACGAACGACGTGATTCGGATCAGCACGCTCGATCCGCCTCTGTTCGGCACGGTCGGGCGCCAGCTCGGCGTCAAGATCGCGACGCTCGACAACGAGCTCGAATGGAAGAGCTACCTCGTGGCGCCGAAGACGTGCGTCGGCGGTTCCCCGCGGATGCAGCTGGCGATCGATCTCAACGGCGACGGCGTCTCGGACGGCAACGCACACGGGAACTTCGGGCCGGGGCCGTTCGGCACCGGCTGCGTGTCGAACGCGTGGCAGTACCAGGATCTGACCGATCAAGCGCCTCGGTGGGACGTAACGCAGCTCACGGGTGTCGGCGAGATCCCGCTCCCGCTGCCCGGCAACGTCAACCCGTTCCTCGTTCCGTGGGATCTGCTCGAGACCCTCGTCTCATCCTTCCCGCTCCATCGTGTGTGCACGGGACAGCTCACTGACGACACGTTCGGGATCCCGGGCATGTCGGGCATCGCGTACTACGACCTGATCTCGATCGGCGACGCGACGTGGAACGACCGTAACGACACGCTCGGCCGTGGCTTCGCGAAGGGCTGCGCCGGCGCGGTGGACGACGACGACGACCATGTCAAGGACGATCACGATCGTGACCGCGATCACGACGACGACGACGACCGGTACGACAAGAACCGGCGCGAGCACTCTGGCGGTTAGCACCCGCTGATCCGACGATCCGAGGGCCGGCGCAAGCCGGCCCTCTTTCGTTCTAGGCGGCGAGCTTCTCGTCGAGCGCGCCGGACTTGTCCAGGCGCCAGAGCTCTGTGTAGCCGCCGATCGGCTGATCGTCGATCAGGATCTGCGGAACCGTCCAGCCTCCGGTCAGGTCGAAGAGGTTGCGCCGGAAGGCGGGATCGTCGTCGAGCGAGATCTCCTCGTAGCCGATTCCCTTCCCGTCGAGGAGCGCTTTGGCGCGGACGCAGTAGCCGCACCAGCGCGTCGTGTAGATCTGGATTCGGCTCATCGCCCTCTACAACGCCGGTACCGGGCGAAACGTTCCTGTCGGGTGACGCCTCTAGACTCGGGCAATGGCGCGGACGTACAGGACAGAGGCGGTCGTGCTGCGCTCGTTCAGGCTGGGCGAGGCGGATCGCGTCCTCCACGTCTACACCGCCGACCGCGGTCGCGTCGGCGCGGTGGCGAAGGGAGTGCGGCGGACGAAGTCGCGCTTCGGGGGGCGGCTCGAACCGCTCTCGCACGTCGAGCTGATGCTGCACCAGGGATCGGGAGAGCTGCAGACGGTGACGGGCGCCGACCTGCGCGGCTCTCACCACGAGGCGCGGGAGGATCCCTACCGGCTCGCGGTCGGCCTGATCGGCGCCGAGGCGATGCTCCGCCTTTTCACCGAGCAGGAGGCGAACGAGCGCGCCTTCACCGCGCTCACGCGCTTCCTCGACCTGCTCGACGCGACTCCCTCTCGCGCGCCGGCGTCGCCGACGCTCGACCCGCTGGTGCTCAGCTTCCAGCTGAAGCTGCTGTGGCTCTCCGGCTACATGCCGCACCTCGACAGCTGCGTCGAGTGCGGCGGAACCGAAGGGCTCGTCGGCTACCTGCCCGCGGCCGGCGGTGCTGTCTGCCGCGAGTGCGGGCCTGGCTCGATCCCACTTTCGCCCGAGGGCGTGCGGGCGATCCAGACGCTTGTCGCGACGCCGCTGGCGGAGGCAGGCGAGGCCGGATTGACAGAGAGCCGCGCCCGCGAGGCGCTTGCGATCGTGCGTGCGTCGTACGAGCATCAGGGTGGCTTCCGCCTGCGGACTCTCTCTGCGTGAAGCAGCAGCTCGCCTACGGCTACGAGCTCGACGACGACCGCGCCCGGATCGATCGCGACGCCGTTCACCGCTTCATCTCCGAGGAGTCCTACTGGGCGAAGGGCCGGCCCCGCGAGACGATGGACGGCTTGATCGAACGGGCCGCGCGGAATGTCGGCCTGTACGCGCCGGACGGAAGCCAGGTCGGGTACTCGCGCACCGTCGACGCGCCGGACGCGTGGCTCGTCTACCTCGCCGACGTCTATGTGCTCGACGGCCACCGCGGTCGCGGCCTCGGAGTCGAGCTCGTCCGCTTCACGGTCGACGAGGGGGCGTTCGCAGGCCGCCGTTGGGTTCTGCACACCCTCGACGCGCATCGCCTCTACGAGAAGTTCGGCTTCGAGGCGGGCGCGCGGCTGCTCGAGCGACCCAGCCGCTAGGACGTCTTCGGCGAGCGCCAGTCGGCTGCAAGCAACTCGGCGAGCTTCGGTCGCACGCCGCCGAGGGGAATTCGCTCTTGCTCGAGGGAATCGCGGTCGCGCAGCGTCACGGTGTCGTCCTCGAGAGTCTGCTCGTCGATCGTCAGGCCCCACGGCGTCCCGATCTCGTCTTGCCTCCGGTAGCGGCGTCCGATCGCCCCGTTGTCGTCGTACTCGACGCTGAAGTGCCGGCGCAGCTCGTCGAAGAGGCCCCGCGCCTTCTCGACCATGGCCGTGTCCTTGCCGACCAGCGGCAGCACGGCCGCTTTCACCGGCGCGAGTTGAGGGTGCAGCCGCAGCACCGTCCGCTCCCGCTCCCCGACGACCTCCTCGTCGTAGGCGTCGATCAGGAACGTCAGCATCGAGCGGTTGACACCGAGCGCAGGCTCGATCACGTGCGGCACGAAGCGCTCGCCGGTGCCGGCGTCGACCCACTCGAGCTTCGTGCCCGACGCCTCCGTGTGCTGCGTCAGGTCGTAGTCGCCGCGGTTCGCGATCCCCTCGAGCTCCGACCACCCGATCGGGTAGAGGTACTCGATGTCGCTCGTGGCGCTCGAGTAGTGCGAGAGCTCGTCGGCGTCGTGCGGTCGCACGCGCAGGTGGCTCCCGCGGACGCCGTAGCGCTTGTGCCAGCCCAGGCGCTCGTCGACCCAGTAGCGGTACCACTCGTCGGCGGCGTCGGGCGGGACGAAGTACTCCATCTCCATCTGCTCGAACTCCAGCGTGCGAAAGATGAAGTTCCCGGGCGTGATCTCGTTCCGGAACGACTTGCCGACTTGCGCGATCCCGAACGGCGGCTTGCGCCGGGCGATCGAAGCGACGTTCTTGAAGTTGATGAAGATCCCCTGCGCCGTCTCGGGACGCAGGTAGACGTCTACGCCCGACTCCTCCATCGCGCCGACGCGCGTCTGGAACATCAGGTTGAACTGGCGCGCGTCGGTCAGGTCGCAGTCGGACGTCTCGCCCGGCTTCTTGCTCGGCCGCTTGCCGCACTGCTCGGAGTCGAGGTGGTCGGCGCGGAAGCGCTTCTTACAGGTGCGGCAGTCGATCAGCGGGTCGGCGAAGCCGCTCACGTGCCCTGATGCCTCCCAGACCTTCGGGTGCAGGATGATCGAGGAGTCGAGCGCGACGATGTCGTCTCGCTCGCGCACCATCGCCTCGAGCCAGCGCGCCTTGACGTTGTCCTTGAGCAGAACGCCGTAGTGACCGTAGTCGTAGGACGAGCCCAGGCCACCGTAGATCTCGGAGGACGGGAAGACGAAGCCGCGCCGCTTTGCGAGCGAGACGATCTTGTCCATGGTGACCGCGTCAGAGGGCTCAGACATGAGTCGGAGACGTTAGCGATAGCCTCCTGCGCGTGACGCCCGCGCGCGCTCCCGTCGAGTTGCACATCGTCTCGGACTCCACCGGCGAGACCGCCGCACGCCTCGTCGCAGCCCTTGAGGCGCAGTTTCCCGAGCAGCCGTTCGAGGAGATCCGACATCCGCGCGTCGAGACGCTCGACGATCTGCAGCTGACCGTCAGCCGCGCGAAGGGTCGTCCCGCCGTGATGGTCTACACCCTCGTCGAGCGAGAGATGCGGGACTTCATGCGCACCCTCTGCCGCAGCGCCCGCCTCCACTACTGCGACCTGCTCGGCCACCCGATCGAGTCGATCGCGAAGGTGTCCGGAATGGCGGCGCAGATGACCCCGGGTGCGCGCCCGCCGCTGAACTCGGCTTACTTCAAGCGCATGGAGGCGATCGAGTTCGCGGTCAAGTTCGACGACGGCGTCGGCAGCGGCCTCGAGGAGGCCGATGTCGTTCTCGTCGGCGTCTCGCGAACCTCGAAGACGCCGCTTTCGATCTACCTCGGCTATCTCGGCCAGAAGGCGGCGAACGTGCCGATCGTGAAGGGGATCACGCCGCCGCCGGAGCTCTTCCACGTCGACCCGCTCAAGCTCGTCGGCCTCACGATCGACGCCGAGCGCCTGGCCGAGATCCGCTCCACCCGCGTCCGCGGGATGGGCGGCAAGAACCGCCAGTACACCGAGATGGTCGAGATCTACGACGAGCTCGAGGAGGCCGCGGCCCTCCATCGCAGGCTCGGCTGCCCCGTGATCGACGTCACCGGCCTCTCGATCGAGGAGACGGCCCACCGGGTCGTGCGACTCGTCGACCGGCGGCGGCAAGAGGCGCATGCAACCTAAGCCGCCGGTGCCCAAGTGGCGCTGGGCGGTCTGGTGGACGATCCTCGGAGCCGCAGTCTTCGTCTTCTACGTCTTGCTGACGCCGATCTGGCTCGGTCTCCGCGGCGCCGCCTGGCTCGCCGAGTGGCGTTCGAGGAGTCGTAGCCGCCGCGATTAGTTGCAGTTCGCACGACCGTTCTGCCATGCTGTCGCTATGGATCGTCCAGTGGAGATCCAGGCTGCTCCACCGGGTAGGTCCTTCCTCGTCTGGGGCTGGGTGCTGGCCGGTTTGTCGGCGATCCTGCCTGTGTTCGCGCTGGGAGGC
Organism: Gaiellaceae bacterium; assembly: GCA_033858115.1. Lineage (GTDB taxonomy): Bacteria > Actinomycetota > Thermoleophilia > Gaiellales > Gaiellaceae > Gaiellasilicea. Next base: position 930 of record JAWVCV010000033.1, on the reverse strand, counting down.
CTCGTCTTCGGCGCCGTCGCGGTGACGAAGAACAAGCCCGGGCACGGTGCCGGGATGATCGTCCTCTCCCTGCTCGGCTCGACGGTCTTCTTCGTGTACCTGGCGAGTCAAACGCTCGTGCCGCGCTAAGTTTGAAGTGACCTCTAAGCCAGAAGCCGGGTCTCGAGCGGCTCCTCGCCGGCGGCGGTGACGCGGTAGCCGCGCGCGCCGTCGCGCTGGCTGACGACCTCGCGCAGCTCGGCGCCCTCGAAGTGGAACGCCGCGTCGTCGTCGGCCGCGTAGCCGGGTGGAAGCACGCCTTCGCTCACGAGTCGCGTATAGGCGGGGCGCCGCTCGGGCTCCCCGTCGTAGTGGGGGCAGAAGCTCCCGGGCAGCAGCCCGAGCCCGTCGCCGAGCTGGCGGAGCTCCGGCCCGAACGAGTCCGTCAGCCCGTCCGCGAACCAGCAGATGCCGCCCGCGCTCCAGCCGCCGAGGACGCCGCCGCGGTCCCAGACCTGGCGCAGCGCCCGGTCGACCCCGTGCACACGCCAGATCGCCAGCGCGTTCGCGGTGTTGCCGCCGTTGACATAGACGACATCCGCTGACGCGACGCGCTCGGCGGGGCGCTCGGGCATCTCGAAGAGCGTCACGGCCTCCGCCTCGCACGCGCGCCCCCGAAACGCGTCGTGGAAGTGGGCGATCGCCTCGGCGCTGTCGGCGACGGCGGTGGGCAGGAAGACGACGCGTGGCCGCCGCCTGCCGCTCAACTCGAGCAGGAGGTCCTCGAGCTTCGAGTCGGGGCTCATGAGTTCGCCGCCGCCGATGGCGAGAATGTGGCCGCTCACAGGTCGCGGAGTATCGCAGTCGGCGCTTGTGGGAAGATTCGCCGCCGATGCGCTACGTCTATGACTTCGACGAGGGCTCCGACGGCGGTCGCGAGCTGCTCGGCGG
>JAWVCV010000032.1:0-10450 GCA_033858115.1 Gaiellaceae bacterium | reverse complement strand
CCAGGGGACGCGGCGCAGCCGGTCCTCGATCGTCCTGAGCGGCCCGGTTGGCATCAGGCGCCGCTCGGCATGGCGGGCGACCCATTCGTCCTGCCCGACCGCGGGACCGTCGTGCAAGCCGTGTGGGGTGGAGTCGCTCACGTCATACCTTGCGGATGTCCGCGCGCCCGAGCAGTCCCTGCGGGCGGAAGATCATGAAGAGGATGAGGATGGAGAAGACGATCAGGTCGGACCACTTCGTCGAGATGTAGCCCTGCGCGTACGACTCGGCGAAGCCGAGGATGAGGCCGCCGGCCATCGCGCCCGGGATCGATCCGATGCCGCCGATCACCGCGGCGGTGAAACCCTTCAGCCCCGCCACGAAGCCGATCGCGACGGTCGTCGGGACGCGCAGCGACTGGAGGACGCCGGCAGCGCCCGCGAGCGCGGAGCCGAGCACGAAGGTGAACACGATCACGCGGTCGATGTCGATGCCCATCATCGCCGCGGCCTCGCGGTCGAACGACGTGGCGCGCATCGCCTTGCCCGTGCGGGTCCGGTTGACGAGGAACCACAGCAACATCATCAGGACGAGCGCGGCCACCACCGTGATGATCCTGAGCAGCGCCACGTGCACGTTGCCGACGTTGAAGCCCTTCGTGTAGAGCGAGGCGTTCGCGAGGTCGAACGTGTTGTAGTTCCGCGGCGTCGCCCCGAAGAGCAACTGCATCGAGTTCGCGAGGAAGAACGAGACGCCGAGGGCGCTGATCAACGGCGCGATGCGAGGCGCGTCCCGGAGCGGCCGGTAGGCGAACCGCTCGATCACGACGCCGAGCAGGCCCGACCCGAGCATCGCCACCCCGAGCATCATCGCGATCAACGCGACGACGTTGATCGAGAGCGAGAGGGCGCCGCCGAAGACGGAGAGAATCCCGAACCCTGCAAAGGCGCCCATCATGTAGACCTCGCCGTGGGCGAAGTTGAGCAGCTTCAGGATCCCGTACACCATCGTGTAGCCGAGCGCGATCAGGGCGTAGACGCTCCCGAGCGTCACCCCGTTCACGAGTTGCTGGACGAAGAAGTCGAAATCCACGCGGAGACCCTCTCACGAACGATAATAGGCCGTGCAGCCCGCCCGGAGGCGAGCCGCACGGCCGTGTTGGTGCCTGTTCTAGCCGACGAGCGTTTTCTTGCCGCCCGCCCCGAGCTTGAAGATGTAGAACTTCGCGCCCTTGACGTCGCCCCTGGCCGTGAACTGGAAGTTGCCTCCCAGGATCGACTTCGGGATGAACGTCGCCTTCAGGTTCTTCTGCACCTCTGCGCGGGTGGCGTCGCCGTCCGCGCATGCCTTCGTGATCGCTGCGACCGCCGCCTGCGTGGCGACGTACATCGGAGGACCGAAGTTCGAGACGAACTTCGCCCCGTAGCCCTTGACGAACGCAGCGTTGCCCTTGATCGCCCGGATGTCCGGTGCGAACGCCGAGATGTACGAGCCCGGGATCTTGAAGTCACCGGAGTCGACGCCGTCCGACCCGAAGATGATGGCCTTCTTGCCCTGCTCCTTCATCTGCTGGCCGAAGATCTGCGCGTTGGCGGCGATCTGCCAGGGCAGGTAGACGACGTTGACGTCGTCGCCGATCTTCGAGACGAGCGACGAGAAGTCGGTCACCTTCTGGTTGACCGAGTTCCGCGTCACCTTGACGCCGCCGGACCGCAGGTTCGCCTGCACGCCGTTCGCCAGGGGCTTGGAGTACGCCGTCTGGTCGTCGACGATGAAGACGGACTTCGCCTTCAGGATCTGGCGGATGTACTTCGCCGTCGTCGGCGCCTGCACGCTGTCGTTCGGGACGACCCGGAAGAAGTTCGGGATCGAGCCGTTCGTCAAGGACGTGCGGGTTGCCGAGCCGGAGATGAACGGGAGCCGCTGGCCCTTCTTGAAGATCGGCGAGACCGCGAGGACCTCCTGGCTGCCGGCGGGGCCGACGACCGCGAGGATGCTGGCGTCCGCGGCGAACTTGGTGCCGACCGTCGAGGCCTGAGCCGGATCGAGCTGCGTGTCGCCCTCGACCAGCTTGACCTTGCCCGCGGCGAGCTTGCGGATCGCGTACTTCGAGAAGCCGAGCTGCTCCTTGCCGATGAACGCCGCGTCACCGGTGATCGGGCCCATGAAGCCGATCTTCGCGCCCGTGCAGCTCGCATTCGGCGCCGCAACAGCGGTGGGCGCGACGTCCGCCCGGGCGAGCGCCGACGCCACGATCGCGAGCGACGCGATGGCGAGCACCGCAAGTGCGGCTGCTCCCTTCCTTTTACGTGCGTGCATTCGTTGCCCTCCTGTTGTTTGCACAGTTCTATGACGCCGGAATGAGTTGCGAGTTGTCCTCGTAGGCCCGCGAGGCGGGATCGCCCGAAGGATGGAACACGCCGAGGATCCGCATCACGCCCGGCCCCGTGTTCTCGATGCAGTGCACCTGCTCCGGCGGCAGGTGGAAGCACGAGCCCGGCTGAAGCGGGATCGACTCGCCCTCGATGTGCGCGAATCCGGTCCCCGTGACGATGTAGCCGAGCTCATCGTAGGTGTGGCTGTGATCGGGTGCGCGGCAGGGCTCGACGATGCCCACGAACTGGGTCGCATCGAGGCAGCCGGCGTCCTGGTTCACGAGGTAGCGGAACGTGCGCTTGGCGTCGGCACGCAGCTCTGGCTGGTCGGCGAAGCGGACGATCAGCTCCCTGGGGGGCCGGATCACGTTCGCGAGGGGGACGCTGGTGGAGACCACGAGCAGCTCGTGCGGCCCCGGGTTGTCGATCACGTAGGTCTCGCCGGCCCGGATGAAGACGCCGCACTCGGGCTCGACGTCGTGGGGCTCGCCGTCGAGCTCGAGCGTCCCGGCTCCCTCGACGATGTAGAGGATCTCGTCGCGATCGGCCTCTTTGCGCGGCAACGACCGGCCGGGCTCGTAGCGCGTCACCCGCTGCTCGAGCAGCCGCGAGCCCGTGTGCGCGCCGAACACGAGCTTCTCGAGGGCGGTGTCCCCGTCGGCTCGATTTCCTTCGACATCGGCCTCGGCGACCACAAATCTCTGCGACATAGCGCGGATTCCACCTTGCGGCCGCTGGCATGTCAACCAAGCGGGTTAGAGCTCGAAGACTTCGAAGTCCTTTCCCAGCACGTGCACGGCGACGTTGCGGATCGGCACGGGCCCGAGCTCGGCGGCGAACGAGCCGCGGTGCGCGTGCCCGTGCAGGACGAGGTCGGGCCGGTGCGCGCCGACCGGCGCTGCGAGGCGCGAGGAGCCGAGGAATGCCCAGATCGGCTCGGGCTCGCCGATCAGCGTCTCCGGCACCGGTGCGTAGTGCAGGAGCACGATGCGGCGGTGGCAGCCGGAGATCGCCTCCAGACCGGCCTCGAGCGCTTCGACCTCCCGCGTCGTCTCGGCGTAGACCTCGCGCAGCAGCGGCTCGCCGAAATCGGGCAGCTCGGCACCCGGGAAGCCACCGACGAACCCCTTGCACCCGACGATGCCGAGCTCGAGCTCCCCCGCCTCGTGCACGGCGAAGCCGCGCTGGAGCACGTGCACGCCGGCCTCTTCGAGCACGGAGACCACCTCGTCGCAGCGATTCGCGTGGTAGTCGTGGTTGCCGAGCACGGCGTACACGGGCAGGTCGAGCCCGCGGCACGCGTCCGCGAGGACTGCGGCTTGCTCCGGCTCGCCGTGCGTCGTCAGGTCGCCCGCGAGGAGGACGAGGTCGACGTGCCCGGCGAGCTCTGCGAACGCATGGGCGATGTGCTCGCGTAACGGCTCGCTGCAATGGATGTCGCCGGCGGCGGCCACCCGGATCGTCTTTGCCATCGTCCGCTGTCTTCACTTGCGGCGGCTTTCACAAACGGGATCGTGGGGTATACGCGCTGACCGTGGGTTACACCCCAGCAGACAACTTCCCGGAGCTGCTCGACTCGATGAAGCGCGCCGCGGCCGCCTTGCGGGACGCGGAGCTGTCGTACGCGCTCGGCGGCGGGCTCGCTGCGTGGGCACGCGGGGGGCCTCCGACCGAGCACGACGTCGACTTCTTCGTCCTGCCCGCAGAGGCGGAGCAAGCGCTCGCTGCGCTCGTCGCCGCCGGGATGAAGCCTGAGCGCCCGCCGGAGGGTTGGCTGCTGAAGGCCTGGGACGGCGGGACGCTGATCGACCTGATCTTCAGCCCGGCCGGCGGGGACGTCGACCCGGGCTACTTCGAGCGCGCCGAGGAGATGGAGGTGGCGGCGCAGCGCCTGCCGGTCGCTTCGCTCGGAGACGTCCTCGCGACGAAGCTGCTCGCTCTCAACGAGCAGGAGCCCGACCTGGCGTCCGTGCTCGAGATGGCGCGCTCGCTCCGGGAGCAGATCGACTGGGAGTTCGTGCGCTCGGCGACCGAGTCGTCGCCGTTCGCGCGCGCCTTCTTCACGCTGGTCGAGGAGCTCGGAGTCGTCGAGCCAGACGCTGACGCCGCATAGGAAGCCTGCACTACGCCTTTGCCGGTTTTGGGCCGCGGGCGGCCCCTTTAGGGGTCTTCGCGATCGGCATCCGCTCCCGCGGATGTCGATCCTGCGCAAAAAATCAGGTCTCGAAGAAGAACAGCTTCCAGGCCTCCCACCACGTGGGCGCCTCGACGCGGATCGTGCGCCCGTCGAGACGCTCGACGCCAGGGTGGAAGCGGAGCCTGTCGGCGGCGCGCGTGTGCTTGAACTCGACCTTGACCTCGCAGGGGCTGCCGGGGTCGTAGGGGGGCACGGCCTTCAGGTCGGAGAGGGCCTGCTTCGCGCCCGCCTCGATCAGCTCCCTCGCCCGGGCGGGCGGGATCATCCGGGCGGCGTTGGCGCCGAGTCCCTTCTTGACGGCCACGGTCGTCAGGCCGCCGCCGAGGAGCTCGCGACCCTCGTCGCACGATGCCTCGTCGCCGGTGACGAGCAGGACTGGGCAGCCCCACGTGCCGCAGAGGGCGGCGTTGATCCCCGTCTCGCCCACCTCGGTGCCGTTGAACCAGAGGCGCTGGTAGTCGCGGCCGGAGACCGTGTGGTTCATGTTCCCGAGCTGCGTTCCCGCCTTGGCGTGCATGCCGATGAAGAGCGCGGCGTCGCAGCCCTGCTCGAGGAAGTCGGTGTAGCCCGTCCATTCCTCTTGCACGACCCACTCGCAGTCCGGGTCCAGGAGCTCGGGGACGAGCGAGTTGAACGTCCAGCCGCCGCCGGCGCCGTGGCAGTCCATCACGACCACCTCGGTCGCCCCTGCGGCCTTCGCACCGCGGACGGCGGCGTTGATCTCCTCCGTGTAGAGCTTGCGGCCCTCCTCGTACATCGGGTCGCCGCCTGACGTCTGCTCGGGCTTGACGATCCCGGAGACGCCCTCCATGTCGCTGATGACGTGGACGCGCATGCGCGCTTTCTATCGCATCCGGAGCGGCACCTCGTCGTCGGTCGGCAGCCAGTGGCCGAGCGGCGAGGCAGCGCCGCCGAGGAGTTGCCGTCGCACCGGGTCGCTCTGCTCCGACGGCCAGAGCGGGAGGTCGGAGAGGTCACGTGTCCGCACCCAGCGGTAGCTGTAGGCGTAGAAGAGCGCCTTGCGGACGACCTCGGAGGTGTTGTCCCCCCGCGCGTGCCAGAGGCGGCGATCGAAGAGGACGAGACTGCCGGCCTCGACGAGCAGCGGCTCGGCACCGGGCGGCGTGAAGCCTCCGTCGGCAGGCCGCGCGAGCGAGTCGTGGACGTGGCTACCCGGAATGATCCAGAGCGCGCCATGCTCGGGCGTCGTCACGTCGGTGAGAAACCACCCGGCCTTGACCGAGAAGAGCGGCCGCCGAGACTCGACGTCGACGTTCTGGCGGCCGCCGTCCTGGTGCCAGCGCCACCGCGGCGCCTCGAGTCGCGGGGGATGCACGTCGAGGTGGCAGTGGTAGAGGTAGATGTTCCAGCCGAGCAGCCGGAGCACGACCGGCAGCACGAGCGGGTGGTCGACGAGCTCGACGAATCGCTCGTCGTGGCGCACGAATCCGAGCTCGTGCAGCGAGTCCTGCGCCGCCCCGCGGCGCAACTCCCAGACGCGGTCGGTGGCCTCGGTGAGCGCGGCAACCGACTCGGGGCTCAACGCCCGCGGCAGCACCACGAATCCGTCTCGCGCCAACGCGTCGAGCACCTCCTCCACGGTGTCAGTACGTCGCGGCGGCCCGCAGCGGTCCATAGGCTTGGGCGGTGGACACCGGTCTCTTGGGGAAGGGCGTGCTGGTCACGGGCGCTTCCGGCGGCATCGGCGCAGCCTGCGTGCGCGCCTTCGCAGCGGAGGGGGCGCGCGTGGCCGTCCACTACCACCGCGGCGAGGAGCGCGCTCGCGAGGTCGCGGCGTCGATCGGAGGCGCGCCGGTGCTCCGCGCCGATCTCACCGACGAGCTCGAGGTCGGGCGCCTCTTCGACGAAGCACGGTCCGCCCTCGGGCGGATCGAGATCTGTGCCGCGGTCGCCGGAGTGTGGCCCTCCGACGACGTCCCTGTCTGGCAGCTGCCCCTGGAGCGCTGGGAGCAGACGCTGCGACAGAACCTCACCTCGAGCTTCCTGACCGCCCGCGGCTTCCTGCGCGAGGTCGAGCGCAACGGCCACGGCTCCCTCGTGCTGGTCGGCTCGACGGCTGGGATCGTCGGCGAGGCCGGCCACGCCGACTACGCCGCGGCGAAGTCCGCGGTGCTGGGCGGGCTGCTGCTGAGCCTCAAGAACGAGATCGTGCGGATCGCGCCCGCCGGCCGCGTCAACGCCGTCGCCCCCGGCTGGACCGAGAGCGCGATGACCCGCGGCCACGTCGACCCCGAGTCGGTGCGGAAGGTCTCGCGGACGATGGCGCTACGGAAGATCGCCCAGCCTGAGGACGTCGCGAGGCAGGTCGTCGTGCTCGCCTCGGACGAGCTCTCCGGCCACGTCACCGGCCAGGTGATCACGATCGCCGGCGGGATGGAAGGCCGCATCCTGCACGAGGACTAGGGGCCGTAGACGCAAAAGCGGCGAGCCGATGGCCCGCCGCTTCATTGACCGCCCCGTGCCGCAGGATGATTGCCGTCAGTCCCTCGACAGGAAGAGTCGCTCCCCTAATCGGCAGCGCCGCCCAAACCTTGAGTCCAGGTTCGTCCCACTGGTCTTGGGAGGCGGGCCAGATCGCGACCCTGCGCAAATAGAAAGAGGAGCCCCGCCGCCTGGGGCTCCTCCTATTTGGCTTCCGTTCAGTTCTGGGGGGGGGTGTTGGAAGCCGGGCTTTCTTCCGTTGCTGCTCCCGCCACATCGGTGCGCTCGGAAGATGTCCTGAGTATGCGGCCGCAGCCCTCTTCTGGAATCACCCTTCAGCGGTTGACTCGTCCCTCGAACGGGGTTGACCGCCTCTACTTCACTACGCTTGCTCGATGTCGAGCCGCTTCGAGGAACGCCTGCGCAACGGGCCACCGATCGTCGCCGACGGCGGTATGGGAACGCTGCTCTCGGGCGCCGTGCCGCGGCTCCGCTGCCCGGAGGAGGCAAACCTGCGCGCACCCGAGAGCGTTGTCGCCCTCCACGCGAGCTTCATCCAGGCGGGCGCCGAGCTGATCGAGACGAACACCTTCGGCGCGAACCGCCGCAAGCTCGCGGGCGTCTTCCTCGAGGAGGACCTGGAGCGGATCAACTCGACCGCGGTTCGCCTGGCCCGGGAGGCCAGGGAGGTCTCGGGCGCGGACGTCTTCATCGCCGGCTCGATCGGGCCGCTCGGCGAAGTCGAGCGCTTCGACGCCGCCGAGCAGAGCCAGTTCTTCAGCGAGCAGGCGGAGCTGCTCGAGGGCCGCGGCGTCGACCTGCTCATGCTCGAGACGTTCTTCGATCTCGACGAGCTCGTGGCCGCGATCGAGGCGGTGCGGGGCGTCTCGTCGCTCCCGATCGTCGCGCTGATGACGTTCGCCGCCGACGGACAGACGCTCGGCGGCGTCTCGGCGGGTGACGCAGCGGAGCGGCTCGCCGCGCTCGGAGTCGCCGCCGCCGGCGCGAACCACGGCGCCGGGCCCGCGGCCGCGCTGAACGCCCTCGCGGCGATGCAGCGCGACGGGCTCGTGCTCGCGACGCTCCCGAACGTCGGCCTCGCGAGCCTGGCCGGCTCGCGCGTCGTCTTTCCGCACGCGACTCCCGACTACTTCGCCGAGTTCGCCGCCCAGGCGCGCCGCCTCGGAGCCGGCATCATCGGCGGCTGCTGCGGCACGACGCCCGCTCAGATCGCAGCGATCCGGGCCGCGATCGACGAGGAGCGCGCGCCGGCGGCGCCGCTCGTCGTGCGCGAGCGAGACCTGGTCGAGGCGGCCGAGTCGGCCCCCGAGGAGACCGGGCTCGGGCGGATGCTGCGCGAAGGAGAGTTCGTCGTCTCGGTCCAGCTCGACCCGCCGCTCGGGGCAAACAACAGCGGCCTCCTGGAGGCCGCTCGCACGCTTCGCGAGTCGGGCAAGGCCCACTTCGTCGACGTCAACGACAACCCGCGCGCCCGGGCCCGGATGAGCGGGATCATGGCGTCGGTGGCGATCGAGCGGGCCACCGGCATCGAGACGATCCCACACCTCACTCCTCGCGACACCGCGATCGCGGGCCTCGAATCACAGCTGCTGGGAGCTCACGCGGAAGGCGTCCGCAACGTGCTCGCGGTCACCGGGGACCCGCACGAGGAAGGCGACTATCCCGGCGCGCGCGGCGTCTACGACTTCGACGCGATCGGGCTGACGCGGCTGATCTCGGGCCTGAACCGCGGTGAGGACTTCCACGGCCGCTCGATCGACGCGCCGACCTCGTTCTTCGTCGGCGTCGCCGTCAATCCGTCGGCGGACGATCTCGACCTCGAGCTCGAGAGGTTCGAGCGCAAGCTCGAGGCGGGAGCGCAGTTCGCGATGACCCAGGTGCTGTTCGACCTCGAGTACCTCGACGGCTTTCTCGCCCACTTCGGCGGCCGCTCGCCGATTCCGCTCCTCGTCGGGATCTGGCCGCTGACGAGCCACCAGCTGGCCGTGCGCGTCCACAACGAGATCCCCGGGATGGTCGTTCCCCAGCCCGTGCAGGAGCGGCTCCGCGACGCCGGCGCCGATGCGCGAGCCGCGGGGAGGGACCACGCTCAGGAGCTGATCGCCGAGGCGCGCGAGAAGGCCGCGGGCGTCTACCTCGTCGCGCCGTTCCGGAAGCCGCTCGGCATCCTCGACGTGCTCTAACGCACGCAAGGTCCCGTCGAGACCTCGCGCGGCCCGGCCTCTGCGAGTGCGTCGCGCACGATCGCCGTCGGCACGCCGTAGCCGGCCGCCGAGCCGACACGGGCGGCGAAGACGGTCGTCTGGACGCGGCCCTGCGAGTCGACGGCCGGCCCGCCCGAGTTACCGTGCCGGACGGCGCCGCGCAGGGTCGTGATCAGCCTGCGGATCGGGCCCCGGCCGTAGGCATCGTCGGCGAGGACGAAGCCGGTCTGGCCGATCCGGCCGGGCGCCGCGGTGAAGGGCCCGCTCTCCGGGTAGCCGAGGATCGCGACGGCCTGGCCCTCGATCGGGTCGACCGGCCGCAGCGGGGGCGTGGCAAGGCCGGCGACCCGCAGGATGGCGACGTCGTTGCGCGTGTCGAAGATGACCACGTCCGCCTTGCGGAACGCGCCGTCCGCCCGATCGACGCGGGGGTCCTTCATCCCCGCGACCACGTGGGCGTTCGTGACGACGAGGTTCGGCGACGCGACCCAGCCCGAGCAGGCGATCCCGAGGCCGCACGCCGTCCCCGTGATGCGGAGCACGCTCGGCCGCGCGGCACGAACGCCCGCGCTCTCGAGCAGCGCGGGGTCGGGCGGCCCGACGCGCGGCTGCGGCCCGGCGATCGCGGCGAACGGGTCGACGCGCGAGATCGCGTCGAGGAGCCGCGAGGGCGGCACGCGCGCGTTGATCTCGCCGAGGATCCGCGATTGCTGGACCTCCTCGCGCAGCTGCACCTGTCCAGGCAGGTGGAGTGCCACCGCGCCGGCGACCCAGACGATCGCCGCACCGGCCGCCGCCCCGAGGGCAAGCCCGCCGAGGGAGTCGAGCACCTTGAGCGGCGGCACGACGAAGAGGGTCGAGCGGATCGCGTTTCCGGCCATCGAGGCCACGCTCTGGAGGAAGATGCCCAGCACGAGCGCCCCGCCGAGCGCGACGAGCGGGGTGTACGGCGACTCGCTCCCGGAGAGAAGCTGCGGCGCGAGCTTCGCTCCGAAGTACGCGCCGGCGACGATCCCGGCGAGGGAAAGGAGGCCGCCGATGAGCCCGCGCCGGAGCCCGTTCAGCGCCGCGACGGCGATCACGGCGGCTGCAATCCAGTCGACCCGGGTCATTTCGCCACCCTACTGACGCTCCCGGCTACACTGTCCGCCGCGCCTGGGGGCGTAGTTCAGTTGGTTAGAACGCCGGCCTGTCACGCCGGAGGTCGCGGGTTCGAGTCCCGTCGCTCCCG
>JAWVCV010000031.1:0-4105 GCA_033858115.1 Gaiellaceae bacterium | reverse complement strand
ATGGTCCAGCGGATCATGCAGCTGCCCGAGGAGACCCGGCAGAAGTACGACACCTCGTCGCTGCGCAGCATCCCGCTGTCGGGCTCGGCGCTGCCCGGCGAGCTGGCGATCCAGTTCATGGACGAGTTCGGCGACATCCTCTACAACCTCTACGGCTCGACCGAGGTCGCCTGGGCGTCGATCGCCACGCCCGACGACCTGCGCGCCGCGCCGGGCACGGCGGGCGCCCCGCCGCGCGGCACGATCCTGAAGATCTACGACGACGACGGCAAGGAGCTGCGCCAGGGACAGACCGGGCGCATCTTCGTCGGCAACGAGATGCTGTTCGAGGGCTACACGGGCGGCGGCAACAAGGACGTGATCGACGGGCTGATGTCCACCGGCGACGTCGGCTACCTGGACGACGAGGGGCGCCTGCACGTGTCGGGCCGCGACGACGACATGATCGTTTCGGGCGGTGAGAACGTGTTCCCGCGCGAGGTCGAGGACCTGATCTCGAACATGAAGGGCGTCGACGAGGTCGCGGTGATCGGCGTCGACGACGAGGAGTTCGGCCAGCGCCTGAAGGCGTTCGTCGTGACCAAGGGGTCGGGCGGGCCGGCCGAGGACGAGATCAAGAAGAAAGTGAAAGCCGACCTCGCCGGCTACAAGGTCCCGCGCGAGGTGGAGTTCCTCGACGAGCTGCCGCGCAACGCGACCGGCAAGGTGCTGAAGAAGGAGCTCGAGGAGCGCGAGAACGGCGAGGACGAGGACGACTCCGGGAAGTCCAAGTCCAAGTCGAAGTCGAAGTCGAAGGCGGGCGCGAAGGGGAGCTGAGCCCGCGTCCAAGTCGGCTCAAGTCGCGCTGTTCGGGCGTCGACACCCAGAGCATGGAAGCGTCTACGCTCGCCGCCGAGCTGGGGTCCGGCGACGAGCGCCATATCTGCTGCACGATGACGAGCGTCCTGCTCCGGCTGGTCCGTGCCGCGCACGGCGAGGACGGTGTGCGGATGGTGCTCGAGGCCAGCGCGAGTACGCGCGATCCCGCCTTCCTCGAGGACACCGACAACTGGGTCTCGCTGGACGAGGCGGTCGCGATGCTCGCCGCGGGCGTGGAGGTGACGGGCGATCCGCAGTTCGCACGTCGCGTGGGCGAGGCGACCGTGCGGCAGCACGCGGGCACCCAGGTCGCCACCCTGCTGCGGTCGCTCGGCTCCCCCGAGGCGGTTCTGAAGGGCATCACGACGGCGGCGGCAAAGTTCACCACGGTGACGGACATGGAGCCCATCGAGACCGGGCCCGGTCACGGGCTCGTGCGTGCGTCCGCGCGCGAGGGATTCGAGCGCTCGAAGCTCCATTGCGATTGGACATCGGGGATGCTCTCGACGCCTCCCATGCTCTTCGGCCTGCCGCCGGCGCGCGTAGAGGAGGTCGAGTGCCAGGCCCTCGGCGGCAAGGAGTGCCGCTATCGGATCTCTTGGGACGAGGAACTCGCGGCGACGGCAGCCGACCCCGAGCAGCGCGTCACGGCGCTCGAGTCCCAGGTCGTCGCGATGGAAGAGCGGCTGGAGAGCGCCTACGCGACCGCCAGCGACCTCGTCTCGGCCGATGACCTCGACACCGTGCTCGCCCGGATCGTCGCCCGAGCGGCCAATGCGGTGCGCGCGCCGGGCTACGTACTCGCCGTTCGCGTCGAGCACGGCGGCGAAGTCCGGGTCTTCAGCGACGGCCTGTCGAGCGAGGAAGCGGAGCGCGTCGGCGCCATCGTGCTCGACTCGGACGAGCCGGCCGACACGATGCTGTGCGTAGACGTCGCTTCGAGCCGGCGCTCATACGGGCGGCTCGTGGCCCTGCACCCCGCCGGCATGAGCTTCTTCCCTCAGGAGCGCCAGCTACTCGTGCTGTACGCCAAGCACGCGGCCGCGGTGATCGACACCGCGATGGCCCTGCGCGAGTCGTCGCGCCGCCACGACCACGTCAGCGCGCTGCTGACGCTCTCGCAATCCCTCGCGCGAGCCGGCACGACCGAGGAGGTCGCCGGGAAGCTGACCGCGGCCGTGGTGGACGTCATCGACTGCGACCAGGCGGGCATGTGGATATGGGATGAGGAGACCTCCTGCCTGCGTCGCGCGGGCGCGTCGGCGAGCACGACCTACGGTGGCGGCGGCACGATCAGCCTCGGGGACACGCCCTACCTGTCCCGCATGGTCGGCGACCCGCGTCCCATGTTCTTCGGCGAAGACGTCGACGACCCTTATCTCGAGTCGATCATGACCCAGGCCCGCCTCGTGTCGCTTGCGCTGGTGCCGATCATCGCGCGCCAGACCTTTCTAGGCGTCTTGACGGTGGGGGTCCACGAGGGTGCTGAGCGCCTCCACAGCTCCCCGGAGCTGCTCGAGCGGCTGAACGGCGTTGCTGCGCTGGCCGCGCCCGCGCTCCAGAACGGCCGGCTGATCGACGAGCTCGGCAGGCAGGTGGTGCACGACAGCCTCACCGGCGTGCTCAACCGCACCGGCTTCGGGCGCTCACTGGAGACGGTGCTCGCGGCGGCGATGGACGGCCCGGCGCGGGCCGGGCTGCTGTTCGTCGACCTCGACGGCTTCAAGCAGTTGAACGACAGCCACGGCCATCAGGTCGGTGACCGCCTGTTGCGGGAGGTGGCCGAGCGCCTGCGCGGCACGCTGCGCGGCGATGACACGGTGGCTCGACTAGGCGGCGACGAGTTCGCAGTGGTACTGCCGCGCGTCACTGAGCCCGGCGAGGTACATGCCGCCGCCGCCCGCGTGCACGATGCGTTCGCCGAGCCGTTCTCGGTCTCCGGGCTGAGCGTGGAGCTGTCGGCCAGCGTCGGCGAGGCGATCTCGCCCGAGCACGGGACCACGATCGACGATCTCGTCCGGCACGCCGACGCCCAGATGTACCGCAGGAAGGCGCGGCGAAGCGCCCACGCGGGCGTCAGCTGACGTCGCCCCTCAGGAGCTCTGCTCGGACTCCTCGCGGTCCTTCTCGTCGCCCTCGTCGTCGTCGTCGCTCTTGGTCTCGGAGTCGCCGTCGTCCGACTTCGCCTCGGAGTCGCCATCGTCTGAGTCGGAGTCGCCGCCGTCGTCGTCGTCGCCCTCGCCGCCGCGGCCCTGCTCCTCGCGGATGCGCTCGGCGGTGAGGTCCTGGGAGGCGTCCTCGTCGGTCGGACCGCCGGGGATCGGGTCGCCCTTGTACTCCTCGGGGTCGTCGACCTCCTCGCCCTCGATCTCCACGCCGCCGCCCTCGCGATGGCGTAGCGACGACGGGCCGAGCTTGACCTCGGGGCCCTCGTCGTAGGAGTGCTCGCCCTCGGCGCCGCCGAAGGTCTCGTACTTGGCCGCGTCGTCGGGCCAGTCCTCGATGTCGGCAGGAGGGTCCTCCTCGATCTCCTGCATCTTCTCCTTGGCCTTCTCGCGCTCCTCTTCCTTCTCCTGCGCCTTCTGGGACTCGTCCGACTGGTCGTCGTCGTCTCCGTCGCCCGCGTCGTTGTCGTCCTCGCCCGCGGGTGGGTCGCGCTCCTCGCGCTGCTCGGCCTTCCCCTCGGCCGAGTCGCCACCGGTGGCGTCGGCGTCCTGCTCGTCGTTGTCGACGGCTTCCTCGTCGGCCATAGTCCGTGCCTCCCTCGTTGACTCCAGGAGGTCCGTACCCACCGAGCGGTCGAGGGACACCACGAACCCTGGGAGTCGCGATATGGCATCTTCAGGCGGGTGGCGGCGATGAGGAGTGCCGACGGAATGGCGTACCGCGAGGCGGGTGACCCCGGCGCGCCGGTCGTGCTGTTCGTGCACGGCTACCCGGAGTCGTCGTTCATGTGGCGCGCGGCCATCGACGCGGTGGCGGCCGACGGCTGGCGGGCGATCGCGCCGGACCTCCCCGGCTACGGCGACTCCGAGCCCGACCCGCCGGGCACCTGGGAGCGCCACGTGGAGGCGCTCGAGCGCTTCCGCCAGGCGGTCGGCCTCGACAACCCGGTGCTCGTGGTCCACGACTGGGGCGTGATGGTCGGCCTGCGCTGGGCCTGCGACCACCCGGGCGCCGCCCGCGCGCTCGTGATCTCCGACGGCGGCTTCTTCGCCGACCGCCGCTGGCACGACTTCGCGAACTC
>JAWVCV010000030.1:0-6500 GCA_033858115.1 Gaiellaceae bacterium | reverse complement strand
GTCGCCGTGCAGCGTCAACGAGACGTCACACAGTCCACAGCGCCGCGAGACGCCACAGGCGCGACAGTGAATCGCAGGCGCGACTCCGCGCCGGTTCAGGAGGAGGATCGCCTTGCCACCGTGCTCCGAGATCCGGCCGAGCTCCGCCAGCAACGGTGCCGAGAGCGGGTACCCGGCCTCGCGGCGGAGGTCGACGATCCGGACGGACGGCATTGGCGCGCCGAGCCGCGGGCCCAGCTCGAGCCGGTCCAATCGTTCCCAGCTCTCGGGCCGCGGGGTTGCGCTGCCGTACACGGCGACAGCGCCTTCCAGCGCAGCCCGCTTCGCGGCCACCGTGCGCGCGTCGTACCGCGGATCGGACTCCTGCTTGTACGACGAGTCGTGCTCCTCGTCGATGCAGATCAACCCGAGGTTGCGCACCGGCGCGAAGATCGCCGAGCGCGCGCCGACGACGACCGGCGCCTCCCCGGAGACGATCCTCTCGCGCTCGTCGCGCCGCTCGGCCTCGGTAAGGCCCGAATGCAGGACGGCGATCCGCTCGCCGAACCGCGCCTGGAAGCGGCCGAGCGTCTGCGGCGTCAGCGCGATCTCCGGAACGAGCACGATCGCGCCTCGGCCGCGCTCGAGCGCCGCCGCGCAGGCCTGGAGGTAGACCTCGGTCTTGCCGCTGCCGGTCGCGCCCGCGAGCAGGAGGTGCGCCCCGTCACCGTCGAGGGCCCCGACGATGCGCGCGACGGCGCGCTCCTGCGGCGCCGTCAGCTGCGCCGGCTCGGCCTCCCCGGCGAGCCCGGCTCCCGTCAGCCTCCGCTCGCCACGTCGCGCCCTCAGCTTCGGCGCCACGAGCTCGAGCGCGCGGGCAGGCGTGGAGCCGTAGTAGTCGGCAACCCAGAGCGCCAGCTCGACGAGCGCCGGCGGCAGCACGTAGAGAACGGACTCGATCGATGCGATGTCGACGCCCGGCGGCGCCTCCACCCCGGTCTCCACGACCACGCCGCGGGCCGCAGTGCGGCCGAACCGGATCGCCACGACCGCGCCCGGCCCGGCGCCCGCGGGCACTTCGTAGGTGAACGGGCGCGCGACCGCCCGCGAGGAGACGAGCGGGAAGACGGAGGCGAGCACCGGGCCAGCGTAGAGGTGGGACACGATGATGAGGACTATGTAAGGTCAGCCTTACAATCATTGTCAGTCCCGTCGCCTTCCACCAGAAAGGATCACCATGCTTAGACTGTCTGCCGTGCTGCCCGTCCTGGCCTTCTCCCTCGCGCTCGGCGTCGTTGCGGGCTGCGGGGGATCCAACTCTTCAGCTGAGGAGTCGACCACGCCGACAGAGGCCGTGGCTGAGATCGGCGAGATCAAGACGCTGCTGGACACCGCTGTCGACCAGGTACGAGCAGGTGACGCGGAGACCGCCGAGGAGACCGTCGGCAACGCGTACCTCGAGCACTTCGAGCATGTCGAAGCGCCCCTCGGCGCGCGAGACCACGACTTGATGGAGGAGCTCGAGGAGGCGATCTCGACCGACCTCCGGAACGAGATCAAGAGCGGAAAGAGCGCAGACGAGATCAAGGGGAAGGTCGACGAGATCGACGCCGACCTCGACCGGGCCGTGGAGGTCCTGCAGGGCTGATGCGCAGGCTCGCCCTTCTGCTCGCCCTCGTCGCCGCCGGCGCCTTCGCCGCGCCCGCGTTCGCCTCGTCCTCGACCGACCAGTTCGCCGAGGTTCGGGCTCGGGTCGCGGAGGCCGGTGGGCTCGTCGACGAGGCGGTCGCCGCCGCGGAGACGGGCGACCGCGACCATGCCTACGACCTCGCGCGCACCGCCTACCTCGACCACTTCGAGCACGCGGAGGTGCCGCTGCGGCTGCGGGACCCCAACCTCGTGCTCGACCTGGAGTTCAGCTTCGCGAACTTCCGCAACGGCATCCGCGACGGCAAGCCGCTCTCGGAGATCCGCGCCAGTGCGGCGGAGATCCGCTCTGGCCTCGTGGACGTCGACCGCACGCTCGCCGACAAGGGGTTCGCGGCCCCGCTGCTCGCCTTCCTCTTCTCCTTCACGATCCTCTTCCGCGAGGGCGTCGAGGTCGTCCTCCTGCTGGCCATCCTGCTCGGCGCGTTGAGCGCCGGCCGGGCGAGCGGCTACCGAAAGCCACTCGCGGGCGGCGTCGTCGCGGCGGTCGCGGCGACCGCCCTGACGTGGGTGCTCGCAACCGTCGTGCTGGAGATCGCGCCCGTGCAGCGCGAGCTGCTCGAAGGCGTCACCGCCGTGACCGCCGTCCTCGTGCTGTTCGCAGTCAGCTTCTGGCTCGTCTCGCGGCTCGACCAGAAGCACTGGCTCGAGTTCATGCGCGCCCGCGTTGCCTCGGCCGTCTCGGCCGGCAGCGCCGTCGCGTTCGCCGGGCTCGGCTTCACCGCCGTCTACCGCGAGGGCTTCGAGACCGTCCTGTTCTACCAGGCGCTGGCGATCTTTGCGAAGGGCCTCGGGATCTACGTCGCCCTCGGGTTTGCGACAGCAGTCGTCGCCCTCGGCGCGGTCGCCTACGCGGTGCTCAAGCTCGGGAAGCGGATCCCGGTGAAGCCGCTGTTGACGACCGGCGCGTCGATCCTGCTGCTCCTCTCGGTCACCTTCGCGGGCAACGCCGTTCGCTCGCTGCAGGGCGCCGACTGGGTCGCGGTCACGCCGGTGGACGCCGACTGGGCCCGGTTGCCGGTCTTCGTCGCCGAGCTGACCGGCATCCACCCCACGCGCGAGGGGCTCACGGTCCAGGCGGCGCTCCTCCTCGTCTACCTCCTCGGCGGCGGCTGGATCTTCGGGGTCCGGCCACGGCGCCGGCGCGCGGCGGATGTGGTGGGCGCGTGAGCCGCGCGATCCGGATCGGCGTCGACGTGGGCGGCACCTTCACGAAGGCAGTCGCGGTCGAGACCGCACCGCTGCGACTCCTCGCGCACGCCGCCGTGCCGACCTCGCACGAGGCCGAAGGGGGCGTCGCCGAGGGGGTTGCGCTCGCGCTGCGCGCGCTGCTCGCCGAGCTCGGCGAGGACCGGCGCCGGGTCGCGCTCGTCGCGTTCTCGACGACGCAGGCGATGAACGCCCTGCTCGAAGGTGACGTCGGCCGTGTCGGGGTGCTGGGGATCGGCTCGCAGCCGGATCTCCGCGCGGCGCGCAAGCGGACGCGAGTCGGCTCGGTGGCGCTCGCCCCGGGGCATTCGCTGCAGACCGAGCACGCGTTCCTCGACGTCACCGGCGGGGTCGACGACCAGCAGCTCGACGCCGCGCTCGAAACGCTCGCCGCCGCAGGTTGCGCCTCGATCGCGGTCAGCGGCGCGCTCGCCGTCGACGAGCCGGGCCACGAGCTTCACGTCGCGCGCTGCGCCCAGGAACGCGGGCTCGCGGCTTGCGTCGGCCACGACCTGACCGGGGCCTATGGCCTCGAGATGCGCACGGTCAGCGCCGCCGTCAACGCCAGCATCCTGCCCGTCGTCCGGAGAACCGCATCCCTTGTCGAGCAGGCGCTCGAGGACGCCGGTCTCGCCGTTCCCCTGCTCGTCCTGCGCGGCGACGGCGGCGCCATGAGCGTCGACGCCTTCCGGAGCCGGCCCTGCTTCACGATCGGCTCCGGGCCGGCGGCGGGCGTTGCGGCCGTGCTGCACCAGCTTCAGCTCGCGGACGCGATCGTCGTCGAGTGCGGCGGCACGAGCTCGAACGTGTCGGTCGTCAAGCGCGGTAGGCCCGTCGTGCGCTCACTCCGCGTGATGGGTCGTCCCACGTGCGTTCGCGCAGTCGACAGCTGGGTGGTGGGAGCAGCCGGCGGCAGCATGGCGCTCGTCAAACGGAACTCGATCGCTCAGACCGGCCCGCGCAGCGCCCACATCGCGGGCCTTCCCTACGCGTGCTTCGCGGAGCCCTCGCAGCTCGAGGGCGCCGAGCTGGAGCTGGTCGCGCCGCGACCCGGCGACCCGGAGGCCTATGCCTGCATCAGGGCCGGCGACAGGCTCTACGCGTTGACGGCGACGTGTGCCGCGAACGCTCTGGGAATCGTTCCACGAGACGCGTACTCGTTCGCGCCGCCCGAGGCGGCCCTGGCGGCGTTCGGCCCGCTCGCCAAGCGGCTGAAGCTGACGGCGGAAGGCGCTGCGAGGCGGCTGCTCGACGGAGCCGTCGAGAAGATCGTCAAGGCGGTCGCCGACGCAGCCCGTCAGCACGACCTTCGCGCCGATGTGCCGATCGTCGCGCTCGGCGGCGCCGGCGAGGCGCTCGTCCCGCTCGTCGCCGAGCGGCTGAAACGCCCCCTGATCCGACCTGACCACCCAGAGGTGCTCTCCTCGATCGGCGCGGCCGTCTCGCTCGTCCGGGCAGAGGTGACCCGAAACGGGACGAGCGCCGGCGCAGCGGTCGAGCTCGCCCGCGAGGCCGAGCGCGCGTGCGTTGCCTCCGGCGCGGCCCCGGCGACCGTTACCGTCGAGACCGCGTTCGATGCGCGCGAGGGCGTGCTGCGAGCCGTCGCGACCGGGGCCGTTGCGCTCGAGGTCGGCGCGGCCGAGCGAGAGCCTGCGGGCGACGAGGACCGGCTGCGGGCCGCCGCTCGCGCACTCGGGCTCGAGACCGAAGCACTGCACCTCGTCGCGGAGACCGGCTACTACCGGGTCTACTCCGAGAACGGCTCGGGCCGCGTGGCAGCCGTCGACGGCCTGGGCGCCGTCGCGCTCGCCGAGGACGCGCGCCGTGTCCTGGCGGCAACCGGGGACGAGCTCGTCGAGGAGCTGCGCCGGGAAGTCGAGGCGGCGACGCGGAACCTCGGGGTTGCCACGCTCCTCCCGCGAGTCTCCCTCGTGTGCGGCTCGCAGATCCTCGATCTGTCGGATGCGCGGCATCCCGCGGACGTCGCGCTCGCAGCGGCGCGAACGCTCGCTGGTCACACCGGCACCGCGGTCGCCGTCATCACGCGCTAGATGTCGCTGTACCGCGAAGCGCGGTCGGGGCGCCGCCGCCGCTGGATCGCCGTGGCCGCAGCCCTGCTCGCGCTCGTTGTCGCCGGGATCGTCGTGGCGACCTGGGGCGGCAGCCCGTCAGCCGCCGGCAGGCTCGAGGCCCTGCAAGACGACGTCCAGCCGGCGCTTGCGGCGCTCGAGCTGATCCCGCTCCACTACCAGTCGCCCGACCCGACAACGCACGCCGCGGCGGCCGACCAGCTCGAGGTTGCGCGCGAGGCGATCAGCGCGGTCGAGGACGACCTCCGCGCGATCGACCCGACTCGGACCAACCGCTTGCTCGCCTCGCTCGCCGACCTGGAGCGCCTCGTCCGGACGACCGGCCAGACCGACCGCGTCGAACGGGCGACGACGGAGGCCGCCTCGGAGCTGCGCTCGATCGTCCGGCTAGACTGAGCCCGTGGCGCAGGGACAGGGACATTCGGTCGACGAGTACCTGGAGACGATCTATTTCCTGGCCTTCCCGATCGGGGAGTACCGGCCCGACCCGAACTCGTCTGCGGCGATCGCCTCGCGCGTCGCCGAGATGCTCGGAGTGTCGCGCGCGTCCGCCGGCGAGATGCTGAAGCGGCTCGAGGCGGACGGGCTCGTCGAGCGCGGCGAGCAGAAGGAGGCGCTCCTCACCGAGACCGGGATCGAGCGCGCCGAGCGCGTCGTCCGCAAGCACCGGATCATCGAGCGTCTGCTCACCGACTTCATGGGCTACACCGCCGCGGAGGCGCACGTGCACGCCGACGAGCTCGGCGACACGTTCACCGACGACATGGTCGTGCGGATCGAGAAGAAGCTCGGCAACCCGGAGCGTTGCCCCCATGGCTGGCCCGTCGACCCGGCCTTCGAGCAGGCCGAGAACAAGGAGCTGGCGCCGCTCGCCGACCTCGAGCCGGGCCGGGAGGCGGAGATCATCCGCCTGGCCGAGCACGACGGCGAGCTGCTGCACTGGTTCTACGAAGAGGGCTTCACGCCGGGAACGTCCGTGATCATCCGCGAGGCCCAGCCCGCGGCGGCACAGTTCAAGGTCCTCCTGGGCGGCGACAACGAGCGCGCGATCGGCGAGAAAGCCGCCGCGGGGCTCTACGTGCGGCCTGCTGCGCTGACGTAGCTTGTGTTACTGAGCCACTAAGTCCGCGAGGCCGGCGGCCTCGCGGAGCACGTCGGCCTTGTCCGTCCGCTCCCACGTGAAGTCGCGGTCCTCGCGGCCGAAGTGGCCGTAGGCCGCCGTCTTCTCGTAGATGGGGCGGCGCAGGTCGAGGTCGCGCAGGATCGCGGCGGGGCGCAAGTCGAAGTGCTCCCTGACGAGCTGCTCGATCCGATCCTGGCTGAGGCCCTCCGCCTCGGTGCCGAAGGTGTCGACGAGCACGGAGAGCGGGTGCGCGACGCCGATCGCATAGGCGACCTGGATCTGGCAGCGCTCCGACAGCCCGGCCGCGACGACGTTCTTCGCCACGTAGCGCGCCGCGTAGGCAGCCGAGCGGTCGACCTTGGTCGGGTCCTTGCCCGAGAACGCGCCCCCGC
>JAWVCV010000029.1:0-7001 GCA_033858115.1 Gaiellaceae bacterium | reverse complement strand
GCGAACGGCGAGCGCTCCGACAGCGTGCGCGCCAGCTCGAGCGCCGCGTCCATCAGCCCTTCGCGCGGGACGACCCGCTCGACGAGGCCCCAGTCGTAGGCCTGCGCGCCCGAGATCGGGTCGCCTGTGAGGTTGAGGTAGAGCGCGCGTCCCTGGCCGACGAGGCGGGGGAGGCGCTGCGTGCCGCCTCCGCCCGGGATCAGGCCGAGCTTGATCTCGGGCTGGCCGAGCTGCGCGTCCTCGGCGGCGATCCGGATGTCGCAGGCCATCGCAAGCTCGAGGCCGCCGCCGAGGCAGTAGCCGTGGATCGCGGCGATCACCGGCGTCCGGCCAGCCTCGAGGCGCGCCGTCAGCTTCTGGACACCGCGGGCGGAACCGCTCTCGGCCGACTCCTCGATCTGCTCCCGCATCGCCGGGAACTCGGTGATGTCGGCGCCTGCGACGAACGCCTTCTCGCCCTCGCCGCGGAGCACGATCACGCACGTCTCCTCCGAGCGGTCGAGCCGGTCGTACTCCTCCTCGAGCTCCTCGAGCAGGCGCGCCGAGAGAGCGTTCACGGGCGGATGGTCAAGGGTGACAATCGCGACTCGGCCGTCGTGCTCGACCTTTACAAACTCGGACATCGGTCTCCTTTTCGTTCCGGCGGGTTGGCCCCACCATCTTGCGCGATCAGCGCGGAGCCATGCGCAGCGCGCCGTCGAGACGGATCACTTCGCCGTTCAGGTACTCGTTCTCGACGATGTGCTTGACGAGCTCGGCGAAGTCCTCCGCGCGGCCGAGCCGCTTCGGGAAGGGGATCTGCGACACAAGACTCTCGCGAATGTCGTCGCGCATCGGCCCCAGCATCGGCGTGTCGGACGGGCCTGGTGCGATCGTGACGACGCGGATCCCCTTCGAGGCGAGGTCGCGCGCGATCGGCAGCGTCATGCCCGCGACGCCGGCCTTCGACGCCGAGTAGGCGGCTTGGCCGATCTGACCGTCGAACGCCGCGTTCGAGGCGGTGTTGACGATGACCCCTCGCGTGCCCTCCTCGTCCGGCTCCCCCTCGGCCATCTTCGCGGCCGCGAGCGAGAGGACGTTGAACGTCCCGACCAGGTTGACCTCGACGATCTTACGGAAGCGGTCGAGTGGAAAGCCGATCACGCGTGCGCCACCGCCGATGCCGGCGCAGTTGACTGCGCCGTGAAGCTCGGCGAGCGGCTCGACCAGCGCTCGCACTGCGTCCTCGTCGGTGACGTCGGTCTCCGGCAGGTCGGCGATCACGACGTTCGCGCCGTTCCGTTCGAGCAGCGCGGCGGTGGCCTCTCCCAGCCCCGAGCGGCCGCCGGTCACGACGAACGTCTTGCCCGCGATCCGCATCAGAGGTCTCTCGCTTCAAGTGACGGCTCGAGGCCGCCGTCGACGCGGCGCGGCTCGCCGTCTCCGAAGACATACGTGCCGGGATCCTTTGCGGTCGTGCCGCAGGCTCCCTTGGGCAGGCGCGCGATCGGCTCGCCGTCGGTCGTCCATCCGAGCGCTTCAGACTCCGGCGCCTGGGTCCAGTCAGCCTCACCGGTCACCACTTCGGGCTCGCCGCCTCCTGCAGGTACCAGGAACGCGAACGGCACCTCACACTCCGCCGACCACTGCGCGAGGTAGGTCGTGCCGTCGGGGGAGAGGGCGGCCCACCGCCAGTGTCCGATCTTCGCGCCGCGCGGGTGTGGCAGGTCGACCGCATCCGGAGCGTTTCGGGGAACGTCGGCCGTCGAGGAGGTGGCCGCCGGGACGCTCGCCTCCTGATCCGAGCCGCCGCAGCCCGCGGCGAGCGCGACGAGCGTCACGAGCGCTGCGATCTCACGCCTGCGCCGGTTCACTGGCGAACTGCTCCCGCAATGCGGTTTTCCGAAACTTGCCGACGGCGGTCTTCGGGATCTCGTCGACGAACTCGTACGCGTCCGGCAGCCACCACTTGGCGAAGTTGGGGGCGAGGAACTCCCGCAGCTCCTCCGCCGTGGCCGTCTGCCCTTCCCTGAGCACGCACACCGCGAGCGGCCGCTCGTCCCACTTCTCGTGCGGGATCGCGATCACCGCCGCCTCCGCGAGCGCGGGGTGCGCCATCAGCGCGTTCTCGAGCTCGACGGACGAGATCCATTCGCCGCCCGACTTGATCACGTCCTTCGAGCGGTCCTTGATCATCACGTAGCCGAGGGGGTGGAAGGACGCGATGTCACCGGTCTTGAACCAGCCGTCTTCCGTCCAGCGCTCGGCCTGCTCGGGTGTCTCGTAGTAGCCGGCGGCGACCCAGGGGCCGCGCACCTCGAGCTCGCCCATCGCCTCGCCGTCCCACGGGATCTCCCTGCCCTCGTCGTCGATCCCGCGCAGCTCGACGAAGGGGAGCGGCAGGCCCTGCATCGCGACGACGTCGAGCTGGGTCTCCTCGTCGGCGTCGCGGAACTCGCCGACGTAGTCCGACGTGGTCGCGAGCGGCGAGGTCTCCGTCATGCCCCAGCCGTGGACGACCGTCTTGCCGTGCCGCTGCCGGAAGCCGGCGATCATCGCGCGCGGCGCCGCCGAGCCACCCACCAGCATCGAATGCAGCTTCTCGAGGTTCCAGCGGTCCGGTTCCTTGTCGAGCATCCCGAGGATGCCCATCCAGATCGTCGGCACGCCGGCGGTGATCGTCACGCCTTCCTGCTCGAAGTCGTCCAGCAGCGTCTCGGGGTCGAGGTAGGGGCCGGGGAAGACGAGCTTCGCTCCGACCATCAGGCACGTGTACGGATAGCCCCACGCGTTCGCGTGGAACATCGGCACCACCGGCAGCAGCGTCTCCGCCTCGGTGACGTGCAGTCCGAGCGGGGCGGCGAGCGCCTGCCCGAGCGTGTGCAGGACGGCGGAGCGGTGCGAGTAGAGGACACCCTTGGGCATCCCGGTCGTGCCGCTCGTGTAGCACATGGCGGCGGCGGTGTCCTCGTCGAGCTTCGGATCCTCGTAGTCGTCGGGATCCGCACCGGCGAGCAGTTCCTCGTACGAGTCTTCGACCACGAAGACGTGCTCAATCTGCGTCTTGTCCTTGAACTGCTCCCAGAGCGGCAGCAGCGACTTGTCCACGATCACCGCCTTGTCGCCGGCGTGCGTGGCGATGTAGCCGAGGTCGTTCGGGTGCAGGCGCAGGTTGAGCGTGTGCAGGACGTAGCCGGCGCAGGGGATGCCGAGGTACGCCTCCAGGTGCTGGTAGTGGTTCCAGCAGAGTGTCGCGACGCGGTCTCCGGGCTCGAGGCCGAGGCCCTTCAGGGCGACGGAGAGCTGCCGCGCGCGCCTGCCGAAGTCGGCGAACGAGTAGCGGTGGAAGGTCCGATCCGGCATCCGCGTGACGATCTCCTGGTGCGGGAAGTAGGTCTCCGCTCGCTTGAGGATCGTCGGCAGCGTCAGCTGGAAGTCCATCATCAGACCCTTCATCGCTCTTCCTTCCCGAGGCTCTGACGGAGCGCGAGGTCCTCGTCGCTCGTGACGTGGCCGTCGCGCTCGACGTAGCCGTCCTTGCCGCCGACGATCAGCAGCACGAGCTCGTCGTCGCCGGCGTTGGCGATCCGCCGCTGGGTCGTCGACTCGACGTGGAAGAGACCGCCGGGTCCGAGGATCCGCTCCTCGCCGTCGACCTCGACCCTCGCGGTGCCGCTGTGGACGAAGTAGAGCTCGTCCTGCGTGTCGTGGTAGTGGCTGATCCCGGGGAACCCGGGCGGGTAGACGACGCCGTTGACGCCGAACGCGGTGATCCCCATCGGGCCGCGCACCTTGCGGAAGCCGGGCCCGTCCCCGAGCTCGTCGAGGGAAGAGAACGAGTGCGCCATCAAGCGGCCCTCCTCGGCAGGTCGGTGTAGACGCGCTCGCCCTTGAAGCGGCGCGACTCGGGATCCCAGGGGAAGAAGATCGCGTTGCGCCAGGTCATGGTCTCGCCCGTCGGCTCGGTGTCGAGCCACTTCGCCTTGTGGGTGCCGGTGACGATCGCCTCCTCGACGACGCCCTGCGGGCCGATGACGATGTTCTGGAGCTCGAAGACGATGTCCGGAAAGGCGGTCAGGAGCTCGGTGTAGAAGCGGGCTGCTCCCTCATGGCCGTGCCAGGAGACGTCGTCGGGGTAGACGGTGTAGACGCAATCCTCGGAGAGCGTCGCGAGCAGGCCCTCGATCGAGCGGTTGTCCTCCGCCTTCGAGTGCTCCTTCCAGAGCTCCCGGATCTCCGCCACCTCGTCCGGGTCGACGTCCATTCGCATCAGCTCGAGCACTTCCGCTTTCGGGACGGGCAATGGGCCTCCTTAGTCGAGCAGGGCAGCGGCGACGACCTCGCGCTGTTTCGCCGCGTGGCCGCCGAACGCGTCGATCCACTGGGCGCGCTTGTAGTAGCGGTGCAGCACATGCTCCCAGGTGAAGCCGATCCCGCCGTGCACCTGGATCGAGCGCTCGCAGGCGGCGACGGCGGTCTCGGCCGCCATCGCCTTCGCGGCCGCCACCGCGACGGGGGCCCGCTCGTCCTCCTCCGCCACGCACCAGGCGGCCCAGTAGGCAAGCGAGCGCGCCAGCTCCGTCTCGACGTAGGTGTCGGCCAGCGGGTGCGACACGGCCTGGTAGGCACCGATCTTCTTGCCGAACTGCTCGCGCTCGGAGACGTACTCGACCCCGAGCTCGAGCGCCTTCTGCGCGACGCCGACGGCCTCCGCCGCGAGCCCCGCCAGCAGCCGCAGCCGCACGGGCTCGAAGCTGCCGAAAGCTTCCACATAGTTGCTGTCAGCAACTTGGCTCAGCCGGCCGAGCGGGCGCGTCTCGTCGACCGTCGCAAGCGTGTCGCCCGTCGCCTCGACGGCGCTGCCGTCCTCGCGCAGCACCTTGTCGACGGCATCCAGGTGCGGGACGAGCCCGCCGAGCTCGACGGACCACGCCTGGTCGTCCAGCTCGGGGAGCGCGGGGAGGACGACCGCCGTCGTCAGGAAGGGGCCGGAGTAGAGCGCCCGGCCCGCCTCCTCGAAGAGGATCGCCTCGTCGACGAAGGAGAGCCCGCCGCCGCCGCGATCCTCGGGGACGGAGACGCCGAGCCAGCCGAGCTCGCGCAGCTCGCCGAGCGACGCGTCGGGGTTCGCCTCGAGAAACGCGCGCGCCTGGCGCCGCAGCTCCTCCTGCTCTTCGGTGAACGCGAACTCCATCAGCGCGAGCTTCTCATCTGCTGCGGGGGAGGCCGAGCACGCGCTCGGCGATGATGTTGCGCAGGATCTCGGAGGTACCGGCCTCGATCGTGTTGCCGCGGCTGCGCAGCTGCTGGTGCTGCCAGTAGCCCGCCCACTTGCCGGTGCCGTTGAGCAACTGGGCCTCCGAGCCGAGCAGCTCCAGCGCCAGCTTCGTCACCCGCTGGTTGGCCTCCGACCACCAGAGCTTCGCGCCCGAGCCCTCCGGCCCGGGGATGCCTGTCTTCATCAGCGTCGTCAGCGAGCGGTAGTTCGTGTAGCGGACAGCCTGCAGCCCGATCCACTCGCGCGCGATCGCGTCGCGCTGCACGGGCGTCGCCCCCTTCTCCTTCGCGAGCGCGATCAGCTTGCGGATCTGGCTCTCGAGCCCGGCCGTCAGCGCGAAGCCGAGCGTGCCGCGCTCGTGCAGGAGGGTCGTCATCGCGACTTGCCAGCCGCCGCCGATCTCGCCGATGACGTTCTCGACCGGCACCTCGACGCCGGCGAAGAAGATCTCGTTGAACTCGGCCTCGCCGGTGATCTGGCGCAGTGGGCGCACCTCGACGCCCGGCGCGTGCATGTCGGCGAGGAGGTACGTGAGGCCCGCGTGCCGCTCGCTGTCCGGGTCGCTGCGCGTGACGAGGAGGCACCAATCGGCGATGTGCGCGAACGATGACCACACCTTCTGGCCGTCGACGACGAACGTGTCGCCGTCGAGTCGGGCCGTCGTGCGGACCGCCGAGAGGTCCGACCCGGCGCCCGGCTCCGAGAAGCCCTGGCACCAGATCTCCTCGGTGGAGAGGATCTTCTCGAGGTGCTTCGCCTTCTGCGCCTCGGTGCCGTGGGCGATGATCGTCGGCCCCGCCATCCCGAGCCCGATCACGCCCAGGTGGGGCGGGGCCTCCGCGCGCGCCATCTCCTCGAGGAAGATCGCCTGATGGCTGTAGGGCGCCGACTCGCCCCCGTACTCCTCCGGCCAGGTGAGGCCGGCGTAGCCCGCCTCGTACAGCTTCCGGCTCCACTGGCGGCCCGCTTCCTCGAAACGGCCCTTGCGGATCTCGTCGGTGAGGTTGGTCTCGATCCAGCCGCGCAGCTCGGCGCGGAAGGCCGCTTCCTCTGGCGTGTCACGGAGATCCACGATCCGACAATAACCTGACACAATCGGCCTTGTGAGCACGCTTGCCCCGGAATCGATCGCCGAACGCCGCGCCGAGGTGCGCGCGTTCATGGAGGAGCACGTCTACCCGAACGAGGCGGCGCTCGGGCGCGAGGACGACGCCGCCGACCTTCTGATCGCGGAGTTGCGTGCGCTGGCGAAGGCCGCGGGCATCTGGGCGCCGCATCTGCCGCCCGAGGCGGGCGGCTCCGGCTCCGGCTTCATCGAGTACGCGCTCCTGAACGAGGAGATCGGCCGGAGCATGTGGGCGCAGCTCGTCTTCAATTGCCAGGCGCCGGACGCCGGTAACGGCGAGATCCTCCACCTCTTCGGCACCGAGGAGCAGAAGGAGCAGTTCCTGAAGCCACTCGTCGAGGGCACGGTGCGCTCGTTCTTCTCGATGACCGAGCCCGAGGTCTCCGGCGCCGACCCGACGGGGTTGATGACGACAGCCGCGCTCGACGGTGACGAGTGGGTGATCAACGGTCACAAGTGGTTCTCGTCCGCGGCCGAGGGCGCGGCGTTCGGGATCGTGATGGCCGTGACCGACCCTGCCGCGCCGCCGCACCGCCGCATGAGCCAGATCCTCGTGCCGGCGGACGCGCCCGGCTACGAGCTGATCCGGCCGATCTCCTCGTTCAGGAGCGCGTACTC
>JAWVCV010000028.1:0-3062 GCA_033858115.1 Gaiellaceae bacterium | reverse complement strand
TCGGGCCGGACGACCCCCGTGTCTTCACCGACTCCGGCATCGAGATCAAGGCCCTCTACGGGCCGGAGGACATCGAAGGCGACCTGAGCGAGCGGCTCGGCGAGCCGGGCGACTTCCCGTTCACGCGCGGCGTGCACCGGGAGATGTACCGCAAGCAGCTGTGGACGATGCGCCAGTACGCCGGCTACGCCTCGGCGAAGGAGTCCAACGAGCGCTACCACTACCTGCTCAAGCAGGGCGGCACCGGCCTCTCGATGGCCTTCGACCTGCCGACCCAGCTCGGCCTCGACTCCGACGACCCTCGCTGCCTCGGCGAGGTCGGCCGCACAGGCGTCGCGATCGACTCGATCGAGGACATGCGCCTGCTGCTCGACGGGATTCCGCTCGGCGAGGTCAGCACCTCGATGACGATCAACGCGCCGGCGTCGCTGCTGCTCCTGCTCTACGAGCTGGTCGCCGAGGAGCAGGGCGTTCCCGGCACGGCGCTGCGCGGGACCGCGCAGAACGACATCCTCAAGGAGTACATCGCCCGCGGGAACTACATCTACCCCCCTCGGCCATCGATGCGGCTGACCACCGACCTGTTCGCCTACGCCGCCGAGCGGATGCCGAGCTGGAACACGATCTCGATCTCCGGCTACCACATCCGCGAGGCAGGGTCGACGGCCGTCCAGGAGCTGGCGTTCACGCTCGCGAACGGGATCGCCTACGGCGAGGCCGCCGTGGCCGCCGGGCTCTCGCCGGACGAGTTCGGCGCTCGCCTCTCGTTCTTCTTCAACGCGCACAACCACTTCTTCCAGGAGGTGGCGAAGTTCCGCGCCGCGCGGCGGCTGTGGGCGACGATCATGCGCGACCGCTTCGGCGCCACGAACCCGAAGGCTCAGGCGCTCCGCTTCCACGCCCAGACCGGCGGGTCGACCCTCACGGCCCAGCAACCGGAGGGGAACATCGTCCGCGTCGCGATCCAGGCGCTCTCGGCGATCGCCGGCGGCGCGCAGAGCCTGCACACGAACGGCTTCGACGAGGCGCTCGCGCTGCCCACCGAGCGATCGGCCCGGATCGCGCTCCGGACGCAGCAGATCCTCGCCGCCGAGGCCGGCGCGACCGACACGGCCGACCCATTCGGTGGCTCCTATTTCATCGAGGCGCTGACCGACGAGCTCGAGCAACGAGCGCGCGAGCTGATCGAGCAGGTGGACGAGCTAGGCGGCGCGGTCGCCGCGATCGAGCAGGGCTTCGTCCAGCGCGAGATCGAGGAGGCCGCCTTCCACTGGAACGAGGAGATCGAGCAGGGGGAGCGCGTGATCGTCGGCGTCAACAAGTTCATCGAGGACGAGCACGAGGACGTCGAGCTGCTTCGGATCGACCCGGAGGCCGAGCGGCGCCAGCTCGAGCGGACGGCCAGGGTGCGCGCGGAGCGCAACCCAGAGGACGCCGAGCGCACGCTGGCGGAGGTCCGCCGTGTCGCAGCCGGCACCGAAAACCTGCTTCCGCCCATGCGGGAGGCGCTCCGCGCCCGGGTCACGATCGGCGAGATCTCGAGCGCGCTCCGCGACGAGTTCGGCACCTTCGACGCTCAGCACTAGCAGCCCCCCCTTGACGGAACGCTCTTGGGGCCGCAGGATGAGCTTGGGGAAAGGGGAGACAGTGGTCTCATGGGCGCATCAGCGGACCCGGGAGCTGGCGGACCAGCTCATCGGTGACGCGTATGGATTTCGGTGGCGGTGCAGGATGCTCGCGGAGCGTGCACGTCGCGCGGGCTGGGTGATCGCCGATCCGGTGCTCGACGTGCCGACGGTCTGCCGCAGGCGGCTCGAGGCGCTTGCGCTCGGCTGGCGGCGCGCACGCTGGAATCTGGCGGCGGCGGGGCGCGAGCGTGCTTGGTCGATGCGACCGACGCGGCGCCGGTCGATCGGCCTGCGCTCCACACTCCTGAGCATCTCGGCCGGCTCGCGGCGTGCGGCCTGGCTGGTTGCCGATGCCATTCTCGACGTTCCCACCGCTTGCCGGAAGCGGTTCCAGCCCCTCGCCGCGGCTTCGCAGCGGGCCCGGGCCAACGCGGTCGAGGCCGCGCACGTCGTCGGCTGGAGCGTGGCCGACAGCGTTGCGTGGATGGATGCGCGCCGCGGGAGGATCGCCGGGCTCGCCAGCGTTCCGCTCGTCTCTGCTCTCGCTCTCGTCATCGGGCTCTCGTCCGGACCGGCCGACAGCTCTCCGCTGGTCGGCCCGCCGGCAGTGGTGCAGGACGCCTCTCCGGCGCCGGCCGCGGTGCCTGCCCAAAGAAGCCTCGCAGCTCCGCGGCGGACGCAGGTCGTTCGACATGCGACCGCTCCCCGCCAGGCTCTTGGCCGCTCCTCCGTCGCCGTGGGTGCAAAGAGCCTGAATGCGGCAAGGCCTGGTGCGACAAGCCTGGGTGCGAGGAGCCCGCGCGCGGCAAGCGCCCCCGTCGCGCACCGCGCCGGCGGCGCGCGGCCGGCCAGCCGGCCTCAGGCTGCAACGCCCGTGGCCACGCCGCGGCCGCGGCGCACGCCGCCGCGTCGCCCACGCGCCACGCCGCCGGCTGCTCCAACTCGTCCGACTCCGGCGGCCCCGGCTGCGACGCCCGTAGCAGTCCCGGCGGGACTGCCGACCGCGGGGCAGCAGCCCCCGGCACAGCAGCCCGCACAGCCGGCCGCCGATCAGACCCGGCAGCCGAGCCAGGTGCAACCGTCGACGCCGACGCCGCCGGCGCCCTCGAACGAGGGAACCGGTCCGGTGACGACACCTCCACCTTCGTCCGGGCACGCGGACGAGGAGGACAACCGGTGGGGACAGCGCTGGAATCAGAACGAGTCGCGAGGCGACGACGACGATCGTGACCGAGACGGAGATCGCGATCGCGATCGTGACCGGTCCGACCGGCGTCGCGACGGCCGCGGCGGCTGAGTACCGCGCGGCGTCACCGAACACGGGCGAGCACCCGGCGCCTCAGGCCGACGCGCCGGAGTAGCGGCGCAGCCCGAAGCCCCACCACCAGCGGGTGGTCGCGAAGAGCGCGACGCAGAAGCCGGCCGCGAGGGCGA
>JAWVCV010000027.1:0-5085 GCA_033858115.1 Gaiellaceae bacterium | reverse complement strand
CCTGGAGCGGATCCTGACCCGGCACGGCCACGAGGTCGTCACCGCGTCGGGTCCCGACGAGGCACTCGCGATGGCGAGGGAGGGGATCCCCATGGACATGCTGATCACGGACGTCGTGATGCCCGGCATGTCGGGGCCCCAAATGGCCGCGCTCCTCACCGAGATGCAGCCCGGGCTTCCGGTCGTCTTCATCTCCGGCTACACCGACAGCCCGGACGAGCTGCCGGAAGGAGCCGTCCTGCTTCGGAAGCCCTTCACCAGCGCCGCGCTTCTTCACGAGGTGGCCGCGGGCGGGGGTTCGTCATCCCTCTAGCGGCCTATTTCTCGGCTGCACACGGCGTCCCCACGGCACTCGTCGTCGATGACGATCCCGGGGTTCGCCGTTTGGCGACGCGGCTGCTGGAACACCAGGGTTTCCTGTCCACGGCCGTCTCCAGCCTCTCGGACGCACGGGCAGCACTGGCGGTGCAGTCTTTCGACCTCGTGCTTAGCGATCTGCATCTCCGTGACGGCACGGCCGCCGAGCTCACCGACAGCCTGAAGCAGAACGCGCACGACACCGCCACGATTCTCGTGGGCACCTCGGACAACGGCGCCACGGCGGCGCTGGTGGATGGCGTGGACGACTACCTCACGAGGCCGTTCTCGAGCGAGCAGCTCGCAATCGCCGTGACACGCGCGCTGCGCAGGAGGTCCGAGCGCATGCTTGCCGAGGGGATGTCGCATACGGACCTCGCGGAGGACGTCCTCGACTGCCTCATCCGGGCGGGGCGCTTCCGCGACGAGGAAACCTCGGAGCACGTGGAGCGGGTGAGCCGAAGCTGTGGGCTGATAGCCCGCCAGCTCGGGTGGTCGGCCACAGATTGCGGGACGCTGCGGGTGGCAAGCGCCATGCACGACATCGGCAAGGTCGGCGTCCCGGACGCAGTGCTGCGCAAGCCCGGCAAGCTGACCACGCGAGAGCGAGCAAGTATTGAGCGCCACGCGGAGATCGGCTACGAGATCCTCAGCGGGTCAGGAGACCCGGTGCTCGAGATGGCGGCCACGATCGCCCTTTCCCACCACGAGCGGATCGATGGGACGGGCTATCCCAAGGGCCTGGCGGGCGAAGAGATCCCGCTGGCCGGCCGGATCACCGCGGTCGCGGACGTGTTTGACGCGCTCACCCACGACCGCGTCTACCGAACTGCGGAGACAGCGGAGGCCGCGCTCGAGATCATGAGCGCTGGCGACGGCACCCAATTCGACAGCAGCATCCTCGCCGCTTTCCGAACGGTGCTGCCGGAGGTGGCGCAGGTCCGCGAGCTGTACCCGGACGTCCAGGGGATCGACCCGGAGCCCCGCATCGACGGAGCAACCGAGCCGGCGCTGCGCGTGATGATCATCGAGGATCACGGTGCCGTGGCACGCGGCTTGGCCCTCCTTCTCCGCCGCGAAGGAATGGAGGTGGCCGGAACAGCGGCGACGCTGGCCGAGGCGGAGCAGCTGATCGAGAAGCGTGCCGCCGATGTGGCCATCCTCGACGTGAATCTCGGCGTCGAGACCGGCTTCAGCCTCATCCCGAAGGCGCGTGCCCGTGGGATCAAGATCCTGCTCTACACGGGCGGGGCGCTTCCGGCGCCGCGTTCGGACGCCGAGAAGGCTGACGGCATCGCGTCAAAAGCCGGCGGCCCAGCTGAGCTCATCAATGCGGTTCGCGAGGTTGCCGCCGGGCGAACGCCCACGGATAGCCGGGTGCTGGAGCGTTCGCATACGTCCCTGCTCACGTCGCGCGAGCGGGAGATAGTTGGATTCCTCGCCCAGGGCGTGAGCGGCGACGACATCGCAGACCAGCTCTTTCTCTCGAGCCACACCGTTCGCACGCACATCCGCAATGCGATGGCAAAGACGAATGCGAAGACTCGCGCTCATCTGGTCGCGGTTGCCACGGACGCCGGAGAGGTCACCGCTGCGAGTGTGTGATGGGGCGGACGGGCTCGAGGTTCCAGTCGATCGTCCTCACCGAGACATGGCGGCGCTACAAGCGGACCGGCGACCGCCAGGCGCGTAACCAGCTGGTCCTGGCGTACTCGCCGATGGTCAAGAACCTGTCCGGAAGGATAGCCTCGCGCATGCCGGCCCACATCGAAATCGCCGACCTTGTCTCATACGGACTCGTCGGCCTGATCGAGGCTGTGGAGCGCTTCGAGCCGGAGCGCGGGATCAAGTTCGAGACATATGCCAGCACGCGGATCCGCGGCGCGATCTTCGACGAGCTGCGATCGCTCGACTGGGTGCCGCGAACCGTTCGCCGCGAGGCGCGCAGGATCGAGGAGGCCACAGCCGAGTTTTCGAGCCGCCTGCATCGCCTTCCGACCGACGCCGAGCTGGCCGCGGAGATGTCGATCGTTCCCGAGGAGCTGGACGCCTCGCTGCAACGGGTGGCCGACGCGCGCATGGTCGCCCTCGACCAGCCCTGGGACGTCCGGGCGGCCGACGGCCTCGACATGACGGTGCTCCAGACGCTGCCCGATCCCGACGCCACGGACCCGGCCAAGCACGCCGACGAAACCGACCTGCGCGAGCGCATCACCGACGCCATCCTGCACCTGCCCGAGCGAGAGCAGCTCGTTCTCGGCCTGCGCTATCACCAGGAGATGCGCCTGGCCGAGATCGGCGAGATCCTCGGAGTCACGGAATCACGCGTCTCGCAGCTCCACGCCAAGGCGGTGCTCCAGGTACGGGCGCTGTTGCCGGACGAGCTCGAGCCCGCGCGGAACTGAGTTCCCGCTGGCGCCGGGCGTGACATACGATGGACAGGCGTCCGCTGGCTCGGGCGCTCCCCGAGCAGAGGAACCAATGAACACGGACTCATCCCGGCGACGCGCGATCGCGCGTTTCGCCATTGCAGTGTGCGCGGCCTTGGTCGTCATCGCCGCCGCACCGGGCGCCGCTGGCGCCGCCTCGATCGCCTATGTCGACGGTGGCGACGTCTGGCTCTCGTCGCTCGACGGGCAGCAGAAGGTGCGCCTCGCGACGCCGGTGGTGAACGCTGACGGCGACACGGAGAAGTGGCTCGCCGTGGCGGCCTCCGACAACGGCCGCATCGTCGCCGCGCGCAACGTGCCCGGGAGGATCTCGCGCTACTCGTGGTTCAAGGTCTGGGAGCCGAACGGCACGTCCACGGTCGAGGGGCCGCTCAACGCGCCCACCGGCTACACCATCTACGTCTACCCGCTTGGCTTCGACCTCACCGCCGACGGCGCGCACATGGTCTATGGCTACTCGAACAGCAACTGCTGTCCGTATAGCTTGGCGGAGGGCACCTACGTCCGGCCTGTGACCAACAGCTCGGCCGATCCGATCAACGTCTCCGGGCAGGAGGACCCGACACTGTTCGGCAACCGGATGATCGCGCACTCGGGCACGACGGTGAGCGTGCAGGGAGACCCGGCCCCCTACGGGACGAGCTTCACCCCCTGGATGTACTGGTCGGCCACCCCATACGAGGTCCGTCGCGCCGACGTCGCGGCGAACGGCCAACTCGTCGCAACCGAGCTGGAGCAGTGGGACGGCGGCTCGCAGTCGATCGGCAAGATCGCCGTGGTGGCGATTCAGGGGGTCAATCAGTCGCCCACGTTCCCCGCCTCCGTGGACTGCTTCATACCGACGGCCGGGGTCGCCAAGGAGGCGTCCCTTTCGCTCGATGCGACGCGCATCGCGTGGACCGACGATGGCGGCCTGAAGGTGGCGGGAACGCCGACGACTGTCGACGATCCGTGCGTACTGACCTCGCCTCCGGTCGTGATCTCGCCGACCGCCTCGCAGGGCGCGATTGGTGGGGCAAACGTGGCGGCGTTCCTGCCCACATCAGGTCAGCCGCCAGCCGGAGGCCCGCCGCCGGGCGCGCCGGTGGCAACCGTTCCGAGAAAGGTCACCGCCAAGGCTCTGGCCGGCGCCAAGGGGGTGGCCATCAAGGTCAAGGTCGCCCATGCGGGCAAGGTGACAATCGCCGGGTCCGTGCCGGCAAAGGTCCTGAGTGCCAGCAGGTCCATCGTCGTGGCCCGCGGGTCGGCAACCGCGAAGCGTGCCGGGACCGTGACGGTGAGGCTGCGGCTGACCACCGCCGCGCGCAAGAAGCGCAGCCGTTTGAAGGGTGCGCGCATGACGCTGCGTGTGACCCAGGGCAAACTCAGCACCACGAAGCGCTTCACGCTGCGGTAACTAAGCGCTGCTAGCTGCTAGCCGCCCTGGGGCAGGGAGACGACCCCGAGCTGCTGGAGAAGGCCCAGCTCGTCGCTGCCTGACCAGTGCTCGGCGAGCTTGCCGTCGGCGATCCGATGGATCGCGATGGCCGACATGTGGATCTCCTTGCCACTCGGGGGGATCGGGCCCGGCAACTCGCCTTCGTGCCGTCCGTGCGCGGTCAGGCGGGTCACCACCTTGTCGCCCTCGGCGATCTGGTCCTCAATCTCGTGGTACCCCGGCGTGGCCTCCCAAAAAATCTTGAACGCCTGTTTGAGGCCTTCGCGCCCCGGGTCGAGCCCAGGGAAGGGGGGCGGATGGTGGTTGAGGTAGTCCTCAGCCACGAGGTCGTCCATGGCCGCCAGGTTTCCCTGGTCGATCTCCTCGTAGAAGCGCCGGACGAGCGCCTTGTTGTCCTCGGCTGACATGGAATCGTCCTCCCTGCCGACACTAGTCCAGCAGCCCGCCCGGGACAATCGTTGCCTCGGCTGGCGCGACGTGCTGAGAATGGAGGATGGAGACGGCCGGCGAGGGGGAGGAGCTGCTGCGCGCGGCGCTCGGCGCCATGGACGCCCGCCGCGTGATCGGGGGCGTCCTCGCGATAGCCACGAGCGCGTTCATGATCTCGCTCTACGTCTTCAAGCTCGATCCGGAAGTCACGTCGTGCACGACGGGTACCAAGGTCCTGGGCGCCGCCGTGTGCGGCTGGTTCATCCTGGCGGGCGGGCGCTGGCTCGTCCAGGTGGCCACTCGCCGTGTCCGCATCGCGCGCCTCCTGCGGCTGCTGCATGAGCACCCGGAGCGGGTGGCTCGCATCTACGGCTCGTGGATCGGCTACAGGGCGATACGCCATCCGATCCC
>JAWVCV010000026.1:0-12060 GCA_033858115.1 Gaiellaceae bacterium | reverse complement strand
AGCCCCGCGGTGCAGCCGCCGCCAGTCGAGGCCGAGATCTGACCCGGCGGAGGCTGCTGGCCGCCGCGGCCGTGCTCGTGCTCGCGGCGGTTTGGATCTCCGTCGCCATCGCGCTTTGGGACAGTCGGGTCCCCGGCGACCTGAGGTTGCCGCACGTCGACCTCGG
Organism: Gaiellaceae bacterium; assembly: GCA_033858115.1. Classification (GTDB taxonomy): domain Bacteria; phylum Actinomycetota; class Thermoleophilia; order Gaiellales; family Gaiellaceae; genus Gaiellasilicea. The sequence continues at coordinate 11,894 of JAWVCV010000026.1, read as the reverse complement.
GATCGACGCCGAGACGGTCGCGCGGGCGCAACGGTACGAGACGTTCTTCCGGGTGGAGTTCGTCCTCTCTCAGCTCGTGCTCCTGGCCGTGCTCGTCGCCTACGCGCAGCGCGGCGCGCGCTTCGCGCGCGAGTCGGCCGCCGGCCGGATCGGCACGGGGATGCTGCTCGGGATGATCGGACTCGCCCTCGTCTGGCTCTCGCAGGTGCCCTTCCGGCTCGCGGAGGTGTGGTGGGACCGGCGGTACGACCAGACGGACAGCGGCTACCTGGAGACGCTCTTCGCGAACTGGATCCAGCTGGGCGCCGAGTTTCTCTTCATCTGCTTCGCGCTCGTCGTCGTGATGGCGCTCGCGGGACGCTTCCCGCGGCGGTGGTGGCTCGGGGCGGCGCCGTTCTTCGTCGCCCTCGGAGCGCTGTTCGCCTTCGTCCTTCCCTACCTCTCGGTCACGGAGCCGCTTCAACGGCCGAGCCTCGAGGCCGACGCCAGGGCCTTCGCAAAGGCGCAGGGGATCGAGCCCGTCCCCGTCCGAGTCGAGGACGTGAGCGACTTCACGAAGACGCCCAACGCCTATGCCGCGGGCTTCGGGCCGACGAAGCGCATCGTCCTCTGGAGCACGCTGCTCGACGGCCGCTTCGCGACGGGCGAGATCCGCGTCGTTCTCGCCCACGAGCTCGGCCACCACTCGCGCCACCACATTCCCGAGGGCATCGCCTGGTACGCGCTCTTCGCCTTCCCCGGCGCCTGGCTGATCGCGCTGGCGACCCGTCGACGCGGCGGCATGGCGAGTCCCGCGGCGGTGCCGCTGTCGCTGCTCGTGATCGTCGTTCTCGACCTGCTCTCGCTGCCGGTCTACAACGCGATCTCACGCCACATGGAGGAGGAGGCGGACTGGATCGCGCTCGAGACGACGCACGATCCCGACTCGGCGCAGGCGCTCTTCAGGCACTTCACGATCGAGTCGCTGAACGATCCCCGGCCGCCGACGTGGTCCTACCTGCTCTTCGACAGCCACCCGACCGTCGAGCAGCGGGTCGAGCTGGCTGAGGCGTGGCGCGCACGCGCCAAGTAGCTACGTGAGCGTGTATTCCGGGCCGCTGCCGCCCTCGGGGGGCGTGAGGCGACCGCCCTTGGCGGTGATCGCGCCGCACTGGACGCAGTTGGACGCGTTCACCTCCACCTGCACAAGGCCGTCTCCGTCGTCGGCGCCGACCTCGTAGACCTGCGCGGGGCACATGTGTACCCACGCATCGGCGAGGTCTCGTGCGACGTGGCGCTGGATCCGGATGTGGCTCGGCTGGTCGTCACGTGTCCGGTTGCCGGAGAGGAAGACCGAGGAGAGCTTGTCGAAGGTGAGCTTGCCGTCGGGCTTGGGGTAGCTCTTCGCGCGACCGGCGCGGATCAGCGTCCGCTCCGCGTTCGACTCGCTGCGGAGCTCGAACGGCGGCAGCTTCCCCTTCGTCACCGTCATCGCGCTCGCGAGCGCGCCGCCGACGAAGAAGCCCTTGTCGAAGGCCTGGCGCATGTTCCGAACCTCGTACAGGTCCTTGAACACGTAGCTCGAGCGCAGCGACTCGTCGTAGGGCTCGAGCGCCCCGACCCGGCCCGGCGACTCGCCGCGCTGGAGCGCCCGGAACGCCGACTCGGCGGCGAGGATCCCGGACTCGATCGCATAGTGGATCCCCTTCAGCGTCGGCACGTTGACGAGTCCGGCGCTCTCACCTGCGAGCAGCAGGCCCGGGGCGTGGAAGCGCTTCGGCAGCGCGTGGTAGCCGCCCTCCGTGATCGTCTTGGCGCCCCAGGCGATCCGCTCGCCGTCGCGGAGGATCTTGCGGACGAGCCGGTGGGTCTTGAACTCCTGCAGGACGTCGTGCACGGAGAACTCGACGTCGCGGTACTCGAGCCCCGCAACGAAGCCGAGCGAGACCATGTCGTCGCCCATCGGGTAGATGAAGGAGCCGCCGAACTCGCCGTACCTCGCACGTTTACGCAAGGGCCAGCCCATCGTGTGGACGATGTGGCGCAGCGGCCGCGGCACCTTCCAGACCTCCTTCACGCCCAGCGCCCAGATCTGCGGCTGCTCGCCCTGCAGGCCGAAGCGGTCGATCGCGACGCCGGTGAGATGCCCCTGCGTCCCCTCGGCGAGGACGGTGAGCTTGGCGACGATGTCGGAGCCGGGCTCGTAGTTCGGGAGCGGCTTGCCGTCGCGGCCCAGTCCCTTGTCGCCGGTGCGGATGCCGTGGACGCGTCCGTCCGCGACGAGGAGCTTCTGGGCGTCCGTCTCCGGCAGGATCGCCGCCCCCCCGCCCTCCGCTCGCTCGGCGAGGAAGCGGCCGAGCTGCGAGACGGAGACGATCCAGTTGCCGTGGTTGCGCATCGTCGGCGGGGGCGGGATCCGCACCGATGTCCCCTTGGTGAGCAGGTAGACGGCCTCGCCGTGCACCTCGCCGTAGGTGGGAACGTCGTTCACGGTCAGCGTCCCGCCGAGGAGCCGGCGCAGCGCCCGCGGGTTGACGACCGCCCCCGAGAGCAGGTGCGAGCCAGGCGTCTTGCCCTTCTCGACCACGGCAACGGGAACGTCGCCGAGTCGCTCCGCCGTCTCCGGCGACTGCTCGAGCAGCTGCCCGAGCCTGATCGCGCAGGCGAGCCCCGCGGGGCCGGCGCCGACGATCAGGACGCCGACCTCGATCCGCGCGTCGACCGGGTCGGTCGGAGCGGCGAGCGCGTCCGAGGGCGCGAAGGGTGGCGGGTAGTCCGCCGGGCGAACGCCGCGGCTCATGCCTTGCGCGCCCTGACCAGCTCGGTCAGCCTGGGGACGATCTGGTGCAGGTCGCCCACGACGCCGAGATCGGCGAACTCGAAGATGGGCGCATTCGGGTCCTTGTTGATCGCGACGATCGTCTTCGAGCCCTGCATCCCGACCTTGTGCTGGATCGCACCGGAGATGCCGCACGCGACGTAGAGCGTGGGCGCGACCGACTTGCCGGTCTGGCCGACCTGAGCCGAGTAGGGGTACCAGCCCGCGTCCACGACGGCGCGCGTCGCCGCCACCGCACCTCCGAGGGCCTTCGCCAGGTCCTCGACGAGCGCGAACTTCTCCGGCTCGCCGAGGCCGCGGCCACCGGCGACGATCACGTCCGCATCCTCGATCGACGGTCCGCTCTCCTCCGCGTGCGCCTGCTCGACCATCTCCGCGGCGAGCGAATGCTCCTGCAGCTGCGGCTCGAACCGCTCGACCGTCCCGGCCGCGGGCTGCTCGACCGGGTCGAAGGCGCCGGAGCGGAAGAGCCCCAGCCGCGGCGTCGAGCGCCAGCCCACGTCCACGAGGACGGAGTCGCCGAGCGCCGACTGCTTGCCGACGAGCTCGCCGCCGACGGCGGAGAGATCTGTCAGCTGCCAGTTGAGGCCGGCGTCCAGGCGCGCAGCGAGGCCGGAGGCGATGTCTGCTGCGAGGATCGACTGCGCGAACAGCACGGTCTCGAAGCCCTTGTCGGCCACGAGCTGGGCGATCGCGTCGACCCGCGGCTGCGGCAGCGGTGCCTCCAGCTTGGGGTCGTCGGCGACGTAGACGGTCGCGGCACCGAACGCTGCAGCCTGGGACGCGAGACCCTCGACGCCGGAGCCGACGACGACGCCGGCGACCTCGCCCGCCCCGAGCGACGCGGCCTTCGAGAGGACGGCGAGCGACCCCTTCTGGAGCTCGTTGGCGTGGTGCTCGAGAAAGATGAGGATGCTCACGAGAGCAGCCGCTTCTCGGCGAGGAACGCGACGATCTGCTCTGCGGCGCTGCCGTCGTCCTCGATCTTTCTGGTCTCGCCGCGCGGCGGCGGCTCCGAGAGCGCGAGCACCTCGGTGCGGGAGCCTGCCTCCCCCGCGTCGCCCGGGTCGACGCCGAGGTCCGCGAGCGAGACGGTCTCCTGCGGCTTGGACTTGGCGCCCATGATCCCCTTCAGCGACGGGTAGCGCGGCTCGTTGATCGAGTCCGCGACCGCGACGACGGCGGGCAGCGGCGCCCGGATCACGTCGTAGCCGAACTCGGTCTGCCGCTTGCCGGTCAGCGAGCCCTCCTCGAGCGTCAACTCTGCGACCTGGGAGATCACGGGCCGCCGCAACCGCTCGGCGACGGCGGCCCAGAGGACGGCGCCGTCCGAGTCGGAGGATTGCTGACCGAAGAGCACGAGGTCCGGCTGCTCCCGCTCGAGCGCCTTCGCGAGCGTGCGGCTCGTGGCGACGAGATCAGAGCCCGCGGCGCCCTCGTCCGAGATCAGCACTGCGCGGTCGGCTCCCATCGCGAGCGCCTTGCGCAGCGAGTTGAGCGCCCGTTCGGGGCCCATCGAGACGACCACGACCTCGCCTTCGCCCGTCGCGTCCTTCAGGCGCAGCGCCTCTTCGACCGCATTTGCGTCGAAAGCGTTGAGTGCGCCCTCCCCGGAGCGGTCGAGCCGCTTCGTCGCGGCGTCGATCCGCTTGTGCGCGGTCGCATCCGGCACTTCCTTCACGCAGACGGCGATCTTCATCGCGGCTGACTCTAACGATGAGCCGATGCTCCCCTCCGGGGGAGCCGTCCTCGACCGGTTCTACCCTTTTGGGGGACAAATCGCGGCCCGCCCCCTGCTAGGCTCCCGCGCTTCGGAGCGCGAACCGGACCCCGTATGACCAGTCGCCGCCTGACAACACGAGGAGCTCTCCTCGTCCTGACGATGTTTCTCCTCGGAGCAGGGGCGGCCGCCGGGTCGACCGCGGGCAAGGTGCCGCCGCTCGTCTTCCCGGTGCTCGGCGAGGCGAGCTACACCGACGACTTCGGCGACGCGCGCGGCCAGGGCGCCCATGAAGGCAACGACATCATGGCGCCGCGGCGCGCGCTTGCCTTGGCCGCCGAGGCCGGCACGGTCAAGTTCCACACGACCTCCTCTCGCGCCGGCTGCATGCTCTACCTCGACGGCAAGAGCGGTACCGAGTACCTCTACATCCACCTGAACAACGACCTCGGCGACGGGAACGACAATCGCGGCAGCTGCGTGCCGGGCGTCGCCTACCCGAAGGCCCTGCGCAGCGGCGCAGCCGTCGCCGCCGGCGAGCCGATCGGCTACGTCGGCGACTCCGGCGACGCCGACGGAATCCATCCGCACCTCCACTTCGAGGTGCATCCGGGCGGCGGCGGCGCGGTGAGCCCGTTCTCGTACCTCCGCAAGGCGAAGCGGCTGCTGTTCGCGGCCGAGGTCGGGACGACGTTCACGCTGGCGCTGACGGGACGGGTCGAGAACGCCGCCGGCGAGGCGCTGCAGGTGACGATCGATCTCGTGCGCCAATGGCCGGGCGGCCGGAGGATCAAGCAGGCCGGGCAAAAGGTGGCGGTGTCGGTGCCGGCGACCGCGTCGATCGAGGGAGTCGGGGCGGCCGTGGCGTCCCTGAAGGCATTCCCGGCGCTCGAGCTGCTGACGAAGGGACTGCCGGTGACCGTCTGGACGGAGCCGGCCAAGGTGACGCTCGCCGCGCAGGCCGGCGCGAAGGGCGCGCTCGCCGCGGCCCGCGTCGTCGTGAAGCCCTAGACCGGGATCTTCGCCTTCAGGAAATCGACGATGTCGCTCGTCGGCGCGCCCGGAGTGAAGACCTCGGCCACGCCCCTGCCCTTCAGCTCCTGGGCGTCCTCGGTGGGGATCGTCCCGCCGACAACCACCAGCACGTCCTCGATCCCGTTCTCCTTCAATCCGTCGAGGATTCGCGGCACAAGCGTCATGTGCGCGCCGGAGAGGATCGAGATGCCGACCGCGTCCGCGTCTTCCTGGATCGCCGTCTCCACGATCTGCTCGGGCGTCTGGTGCAGGCCGGTGTAGATCACCTCCATCCCGGCGTCACGAAGGGCCCGGGCGATGATCTTCGCGCCGCGGTCGTGACCATCGAGACCCGGCTTCGCAATCACCACTCTGATCTTCCGGGACATCGCGTCGGCAAGTATATGGCCGTGCACCTGTCGGTCATCGGCTCCTCGCCTGCCTGGCCCAACCCGGGCGGAGCCTGCTCCGGGTACCTCGTCGAGGGCAGGCTGCTGCTCGACTGCGGGCCCGGGGTGCTCGCGAAGCTGAGGCAGCGCTCGCCCTGGCCGGACGTCGAGGCGATCGCGATCACCCACCTCCACCTCGATCACTGGGGTGACCTCGTCCCCTGGGTGTGGGCCAGCCTGTTCGGCCCGGGTCGCGGCTTCCGGCCGCAGCTGTGGCTGCCGCCGGGCAGCCGCGACGCGCTCCAGGGAGTGCTGGCGCAGCTCGGCGGCACCGACATGCTCGACCGTGCCTTCGATGTCTCGGAATACGGGTCGCGGCAGCCCTTCGACGCGGCGGGCCTGCGCGTGACCGGGATCCCCGTCCATCACTACGACGTCCCCGCCCACGGCTTCCGGGTGGAGGGCGACCGCGTGCTCGCGTACTCGGGCGACAGCGGGCCCAGCGCGAGCCTGACCGAGATCGCCCGCGACGCCGACCTCTTCGTCTGCGAGGCCACCCTCGAGCTCGGCGTGCGTGAGGGCGAGGACCGCGGGCACCTCGACGTCGAGGAGGCCCTCGCCGCGGCCGCCGCGGCCGGAGCGAGCCGCGTCCTGCTCACGCACCGCCCGGAGGAGCTGCCGTCACCCGCCGGCGTCGAGCTCGCTCACGACGGTCTCGAGGTCCGCGTCTAGAAGACCGGGGTCTCGCGCCAGGTGCCCCAGACCTCGCGCCAGGCGTCGCACATCTCGCCCATGGTCACGTAGTCGCGGGCGGCGTCGAGGATCGCCGGCATCAGGTTGACGCCGTCCCGAGCCGCCGCCTCCTTCAGTGTCGCCAGCCGCTGCTCGACCTGCGCGGAGTCCCGCCGTCCCTTCAGCGACCGCACGCGCTCGATCTGCTGCGCCTCGAGGGCCGCGTCGATCTTCAGGATCTCCGGCGGCGCCTCGTCCTCGAGCTGATACCGGTTGACGCCGACGACGATGCGCTCACCCCGCTCGACCTCCTCCTGGTAGCGGAAGGCCGCATCGGCGATCTCGCGCTGCGGGAAGTTCTGCTTGATCGCCTCGACCATGCCGCCGAGTTTCTCGATCCGCTCGAAGTACTCATACGCTTCGGCCTCGAGCTTGTTCGTTAGGTCCTCGACGTAGTAGGAGCCCCCGAGCGGGTCGATCGTGTTCACGACTCCCGTCTCGTGCGCGATCACCTGCTGCGTGCGCAGCGCGATCCGGACGGCGTCCTCGGTCGGCAGCGCGAGCGCCTCGTCGAACGAGTTCGTGTGCAAGCTCTGCGTGCCGCCGAGCACGGCCGCCAGCGCCTCGATCGCCGTGCGGACGATGTTCACCTCCGGCTGCTGAGCCGTCAGCGAGACCCCCGCGGTCTGCGTGTGGAAGCGCATCAGCCACGAGCGCGGGTTGCGGGCGCCGAAGCGCTCGCGCAGCTCACGCGCCCAGATCCGCCGGGCCGCCCGGTACTTCGCGATCTCCTCGAAGAAGTCGAGGTGCGCGTTGAAGAAGAAGCTGAGCCGGGGCGCGAAGTCGTCGACGTCGAGGCCGCGCTCCACGGCCCACTCGACATAGGTAAAGCCGTCCGCGAGCGTGAACGCGAGCTCCTGGGCGGCTGTCGAGCCTGCCTCCCGGATGTGGTAGCCGGAGATCGAGATCGGGTGCCACTTCGGCATCTCCGTCGCACACCACGCGACCATGTCGGTCACGAGCCGCATCGACGGCTCCGGCGGGAAGATGTACTCCTTCTGCGCGATGTACTCCTTGAGGATGTCCGTCTGGATCGTCCCGCGGAGCTCCGCCGCAGGCACCCCCTGCTCCTCCCCGACCGCAACGTAGAAGGCGAGCAGAATCGCCGCCGGCGAGTTGATCGTCATCGACGTCGAGACCTCGCCGAGCGGGATGCCCTCGAAGAGGGTCTCCATGTCCTCGAGCGAGTCGATCGCGACGCCCTCGCGCCCCACCTCGCCGAGCGAGCGAGCATGGTCCGAGTCGTAGCCCATCAGCGTCGGCATGTCGAAGGCCGTCGACAGCCCCGTCTGACCGTGGTCGAGCAAGTAGCGGAACCGCTCGTTCGTCTCGGCTGCGGTGCCGAAGCCCGCGAACTGCCGCATCGTCCAGAGCTTGCCGCGGTACATCGACGGATAGACGCCCCGCGTGAACGGAAAGACCCCCGGATACCCCAGATCCCGGTCGTAGTCGACCTCGACCGTCTCCGGCGTCACCAGCGGCTCGTTCTTCAGCCCCGAGATCGTGGAGAACAACTCACCCTGACGCTCCGGGGTGCGCGCATACAGCTCCTCGCGCCACGCCCGGGTCCCGTCCAGGGAACCGCGATCTTCGGTCGTGGCCATGCGCGAGATTGTAGGTATGGCCACTACGGCCCGTGCGGAACCGGCCGATAGACAGTGTGTGAAGCGGATCCTCCTCAGCGTCGTCCTCGCTGCGCTCGTCGCGGCGCCGACCGCTCTCGCCCTCGATCCGGGCGAGACGAAAGCATTGCTTCGCGTGGCGGTCAGGCTCTCGGGCCTGAGCGCCCGCGCGCCGGTGCGGGTCGTCGTCGAGCAGCCCGCCCGCTTCCGGCAGCGCCGCGTCACGATGCTCGACCGTCTCTATCCGCGAGCCGCCCAGGACCACGACGAGACGGTCTACCGCGCGCTCGGTCTCGTCACCGGCAGCACCGGCACGCTGCGGAAGGCGCTGCTCGAGGCGCAGGACGCCACGGGCCTCTACGACCCCGCTGCCCGGATTGGTTTCGTCCAGGCGGGGCGAGGCGAGCGAGCCTCGGCACTACGGGAGGTCGTCTACGCCCTCCAGGATCAGAACGTCGACCTCGGCCGCATCCCGCGCCTCCTCGGCGGGGGCGACGCCAGGATTGCGGCGGCCGCCGCGGTCGAGGGCTATGCGTCGCTCGTCACTGCTGCGCTCCCTCGTCGATCCACCGCCTCACCTCGAGGCTCGAGACTCGCGCGATTCGTGGAGCTCGAGCGTGGGTTCGCTTCCTCGGTCGGCCTGCGCTTCGCGGCGAACGTGCACAACCTCGGCGGGACCAAAGCGATGATCGGCTCGCTGCGACGCTTCCCCGCCACGACCGAGCAGGTCTTCCATCTCGACAAGTACCTGGAGCGCGAGGCTGCGGCCCCGACCCGGCTCCCGGCCGAGGTCTCCGGAATGACGCTCGTCGGGAGCAGCACGTTCGGCGAGCTCGACGTGCGGGCGCTGCTCGCCGTCTTCGGCATCCCGGGGCTCGACCGCGTCGGGACCGGCTGGGGCGGCGGAAGCACCGCCCGTTACGCCGGCGCGGGCGGCGCGGTCTCCGTCGCCCTCGACTGGGACACGGCCCTCGACGCGACGCAGTGGGCCGAGGCCGTCGCGCCCTACGTCGACGCCGCGTTCGACGCGGCGAAGGCCGGCCGGCCGGAGCTGACCTCATGCGGCGCCACGATGTGCTGGAGGATCGGGACCCGGGCGATTGCATTTGACCGCTCGGGGCGTCGCACCGTGTTCGTGATCGGCGCCGCTCCCGGCGCGGTCGAGGCGCTCGCCAGGGCGATCACCGGCCGCCCGTAGAGCCGCCTCCCTCACCCGCTTCAAGGACTGCACCTCAAGTTGAGCTTCAGTGTCTGGCCCTCGGCAGGCAGAGGGCTCATCAGCGGGTTTCGACAGCCTCGCTGAAGTGTCCCGCCGGACATCGCCAAGCTGGCTCGCTGCCCGTCACCGTCCCGTCAGGCCGGTGTCCCCCGAAAGAGTGATCTTGGGGAGCTTTTGACAGTTTCAGAAAGTATTTCTGCTCAAGGTGGGGCCGAAAGAGGCCGATCGCTGGCTTGCGCGCGCACTTCTCTCTACGCGCGCAAAAGAGAAGCGGAAACCAGTGGCGACCAACGAGGAACTGCGGCCTTCGAACCGCCCGGCAAACGCCGGGTTGCCTTGGTTGCGCCCGCTGGTCGCAGTGGTCGCGATCGCCGCGGCGCTCGGCCTCGTCATGGCGGGACGCCTCGGCCACGAGGCGCACACCCCGGCGCGCTTCCTGACAGAGGCGCTCGGCGCGGAGCGCAGCGCCCCGCTCGCCCCCGTCCGGAAGGGGTCGGCCACCGCCCGGATCGCCACGGGGCGACTGCTCGTCGAAAGCGCGCGTCGCGATCAGGTCGGCCTCTCCGCCCGCGTCTCCGGCAGCCGCACGTGGGAGCGCCGCGCGAACGGTGAGTGGCGCGCAACGCGGTTCGGCTCCGAGGCGATCACCCTCGGCACCGACGACCCCGAGCACTTCCTCACGGTCGACCGTCGCGTCGGCGTCCGGACGTGGACCTGGAAGCTCGAGACAGACCTTCACAGCCGCCTCCTCCCCAACGGCGGCGTCGGCTTCGTCGACTCGAAGACCCGTCGGGTCACCGACCTGACGATCGCCCCGGTCGCGATCTTCGACTCGGGCGGCAAGGACGTCACTCCGGCCGGTCTCCGCTGGGAGCTCGGCGGCGGCGGCAAGACACTCCGGCTGAACCTGAACGACGAAAGCCTTCCCGAGCCCTACGTGATCGACCCCGCCTTCCGCTCGATCGGAACGGTCGCCGCGGGCGCCGCCGCCGCGACGGTCGCCCCGGCAGTCCCTGCCGGCGTCGTCCCCGGCGACCAGCTCATCGCCTTCGTCAGCTCGACCGCCGCCACGGCGACCCTGGACGTCGCCCCGCCGGCGGGCTGGACGCTCGTGCGCACCGACTCGAGCACCACCTTCGTGAAGCTCTGGACCTTCCGCAAGCAAGCCACCGCCTCGGAGCCCGCGACGTACACATTCACGTTTCAGGACCCGACGGGCACCAACGTCAACAAGACCAGCCGCGCGATCGTCGCCGCCTACTCCGGGATCATGTCCTCGGCCCCGATCGACGGCAACTACGGCAACAACAGCGCCGGCGCCAGCAACCGGACCGCCAATGTCCCCGGCGTCTCGACGACCGGCACGAACCGCATCTCGATCTGGACGATTGCGAACAGCGGCACAGCGACGACGACGAACCCCACGATCAACGCGGTCGTGTCTGCGGAGCGCATCGACAGCACCACCGCGCCCTCGCTGGAAGTGGCGGATGCCGCCGAGCCGACCGCTTTCGGGCCGGCGACTGTCGGGACGGGCAACGTCCTCAGCGCCGCCGCCCGCTGGGCCGCGCAGGTCTTCAGCCTGATTCCGGACACGACGGCGCCGACCCAGACGCTCGCGGTGACGGAGGGAACGAACCCTGCCGGCCAGTTCTTCAACTCGACGACGAGCACCCACTACTACAACACCGCAGCGGTCGGCGACTTCACGGTCACCTCGACCCCTGCCGACGCCGACTCGGGCGTCGCGAGCGTCGCCTGGGCTGCGCTGGCCCTGACCGGCTTCACGCACACCGCGAACACTGACAACTATCCGGGCCCCTACGTGTCCAACGCCTACGCATGGACGGCGGCGAACACGACCTCGCCAGGCGCGAATCAGGCCACGGTCACCGACCGGAACGCGAACACCGTCCAGGGCCTCACGATCACGCGCGACGTCACCGCTCCGACGGTCTTCACGCTCAACGCCCCCACCGGCGGCGCGTTCATCAAGGACGGCGCGACGGTGTCGGTTGCGGCCGGCAACCCGACCGACGCGGGCGCCGGCGTCACGAACGTCACGTTCCGGGCCTGCCCCGGTTCGAACGGCTGTGTCTGGGCCGACGCCGACGTGATCGCACTCGGCGCCGACACGACCGACCAGTACTCGGTCACGTGGCCCGCCGGCCAGGCCGACGGCGCCTACCAGGTGATCGCCCGCGCGACCGACAACGTCGGCAACGTGCGCGACACGGCCGCTCCCGTCAACGTCACCCTCGACAACACGAACCCTTCGCAGGCTCTCGCTCTCAACTCGGTGTCGCAGATCGGTGGGCTC
>JAWVCV010000025.1:0-3443 GCA_033858115.1 Gaiellaceae bacterium | reverse complement strand
CGAGCCTGTCGGGCCGACGAATTCCCGCAGCGTCTCGGCGAGCTCGCGTGGCAGCCTCGGCAGGAACTCGTCGTCGTCCTCGTAGACGAACGTGTTGCGGTTGAGCACCTGGACGGCGTACGAGGTCCTGATCCCGCTGTCAGCGTGCGCGCGAAGCGAGGCGTAGGTGTGATCCCTGAACGATCGGCTGTACGCCCAGTCGCGGAAGTAGGCGGCGTGAAGATGGGTGGTCACCCCGGAGCGGAGGTTCTGCAGGTCGCCGTAGAGCACCTCGAGGTAGCGATCGAGCGGCTTCAGACCCCAGATCACCGGGATCCACTGCTCGAGGTAGTCGTCGAGCGTGCCGAGCTGGAACGAGGTGATGCCCCAGCCGTGGTGGTGGGTGTTGATGAGCCCCGGCATGACGACGTGGCTCGCCGATCCGATCTGCTCGGCCTGCGGATGGCGCTGTCGCAGCTCCTCGTAGGGTCCGACTTCGGCCACGGAGTCTCCGCGGACGAGAACCGCCGCCTCCTCGAGCAGGCCCCCGTCGGGCAACGCGGCCGGATCTGTGAGGACGGTGCCTCCGCGAATGAGCTTGTCGTTCATGGAACTCCTCCGTCAGGGGTGACTGACCGGTCGCGCGCGAGGGACCAGATGACATCGGGTGACAACGGGGTCCGGCGCACGACGGCGCCGCGGGAGCGCAGCGCGTCCTCCACCGCGTTGGCGATGGCCGCCGGCGCAGCGATCGTCGATCCCTGGCCCACGCCCTTGATACCTCCTGGGTTGAAGGGAGCCGGTGTCTCCATCAGCTCCACGCGAACGGACGGGACCTCGACCGACGTCGGCAGGAGGTAGTCCATGAACGTCGTCGTCGTGAGCTGCCCGTCCGCGTCGTACACGAGCTCCTCGAGCAGCGCAGCCCCGACTCCCTGCGCCAGTCCGCCGACGAGCTGGCCTTCGACGATCAGCGGATTGATGACGCGGCCCGCGTCGTAGACGATCACGTAGTCGAGGATGTCCAGCAGCCCGGTGTCGACGTCGACCTCGACCACCGCGGCGTGCGTGCCGAACGAGAAGGCGAGCGACGTCGGGTCGAAGATCGCGTGCTCGACCAGCCCCGGGTCGAGGCCCTCGGGCAGGTCGTGGCCGAGCAGGAGCTCGGACGCGACGTGCGCCAGGTCCAGCTCGACCTGCGGGTCGTGCCGACCGCAGACGAAGCCGTCGACGATCTCGAGGTCCTCCGCGGAGGCCGTGAGCATGTGGCCGGCCATGCGGAGCAGTCGCGTCCTAAGCCGACGGCACGCGGTGATCACCGCGGCTCCCCCGAGCGTGGCGCCGCGGCTCCCGATCGCGCCGGCGACCGCGTACGGGGTCATGGCGGTGTCGCCCTGGACGACCCGCACCCGCTCGGGGTGGATGCCGAGCTCATCCGCGCAGACCTGGGCGAAGACCGTCTGGTGGCCCTGACCCTGCGGTGACAGCCCCAGCGACACCGTGGCGCAGCCCTGGGAGTCGAGCTCCACCGACGCGTGCTCGTAGCCGCTGATCCGCGAGCCCCGGCGCCCGAACGCCGGCGACGGCCCCTCCCCCGTCATCTCGACGATCGAGCTCAGGCCGATGCCGATGAGCCGGGCGCCGTTGTTGGCGGCGGCCTGCCGCGTCCGCCAGCGGTCGTAGTCGAGCAGCTCGAGCGCGCGGTTGAGCGCGGTCTCGTAGTCGCCGCTGTCGTAGGTGACCTGGGTCGCGGTGGTGAACGGAAACGCATCCGGCGCAATGAAGTTCCTTCTGCGCACCTCGGCCGGGTCGATGCCCAGCTCCGCCGCCACCCGGTCGATGATCCGCTCCATGACGAAGGTCGCCTGCGGCTGGCCGAACCCTCGGTAGCCGCCGCTCGGGACCTTGTTCGTCGCGACGGCCAGCAGCTCGACCTCATATGACTGGATGTCGTAGGGGCCCGGCAGGAGGTCCGCGCTCGTGATCGTCGGGCCGATGCCGACGGCCGTGCTCGCGTATGCCCCGATGTCGGACAGCAGCCGGTCCCGCAGGCCGAGGATCCGGCCGTCCCGGCGGACGTAGACCTCGACCTGGTGAACCTGCTCGCGGGCGTGGTTGGTCGAGACGAAGTGCTCGCGCCGGTCCTCGACCCACTTCACCGGGCGTCCGAGCTGCGTGGCGGCAAGGGCCACGAAGACCTCTTCGACGGCCGCGCGATCCTTGACGCCGAAGCCGCCGCCGACGTCCGGAGCGATGACCCGGACACGGTGCTCGGGCCACCGGAGGTACTCGGCGATGTGCGTCTTCGCGCGGTGAGGAGCCTGATTGCTCGTGTGGATGCTCAGGATCCCGGTGAGCGCGTCGAGGCTGGCGACGGCACCACGCCCCTCCAGCGGCACCGCGGTATGGCGATGGCTGGCGAACTCCTCGCGGAGGACGAGGTCGGCCTCGGCGGCCGCGCGCTCGAAGTCCCCCCCGCCGAGCACCGCACGGACCATGACGTTGTCGTCCCAGTCGTCGAAGACGCGCGTCGCGCCTGCGGCGATCGCGGACTTGACGTCGACGACGGGGTCGAGCGGCTCGTAGTCCACGAGGATCTGCTCCGCGGCGTCCTCGGCGACGTAGCGGCTCTCGGCCACGACCGCGGCGACCGGCTCTCCGACGAAGCGGACCTTGTCGGTGGCGAACAGCGGCTGGCTCAGGCAGCGCTGCCCGTCGTAGATCCACTTCACCGCCAGCTCGCCGAAGCCGAGCCGGCGAAGGTCCGCTCCGGTGAAGACGGCGTGCACCCCGGGCGTGTGCGCCGCCGCCGACGTGTCGATCGAGCTGATCCTCGCGTGGGGCATCGCGCTGCGCACGAACGCGACCTCGAGCACGCCCGGAGGATCGAAGTCGTCCGTGTAGCGGGCTCCACCGACGAGGATCCGGCGGTCCTCGACGCGCTTGCGGCGCGCGCCCACCCAGGTGGTCCGCTCGCGCGCTCTCACCTCGACGCTCACGGGGTCGCGCCCTCCAGCCGCTGCTTCGCCGCTCGCCGGACCGCCCGCACGATGTTCTGATAGCCGGTGCAGCGGCAGAGGTTGCCCGCCATCGCCTCGCGGATCTCCTCATCGGTGGGCATCTCGGTGAGGCGCTCGACGTAGTCGGTGGCGGAGATCAGGAAGCCCGGCGTGCAGAAGCCGCACTGCAGCGCATGCTCCTCGTGAAAGGCCTGCTGCACGGGCGTGAGCGATTCCGGGTGCTCGGCGAGCCCTTCGACGGTCGTGACCGTCGCGCCGTCGACCTGGCCGGCGAGCATGAGACACGCCCGCGCGGGCACGCCGTCGACCAGGACGGTGCACGCTCCGCAGACCCCGTGCTCGCATCCGACCCGCGTCCCGTAGAGCCCGAACTCGTGCCTGAGCAGGTCCGACACGAGCATCCGCGACGGCACGGTCGCATGGCTCGTCTGCCCGTTGATGGTC
>JAWVCV010000024.1:0-12020 GCA_033858115.1 Gaiellaceae bacterium | reverse complement strand
TTGTTCGCGATGTGGCCGTTCTCGTTGGTCGCAGCCCCACCCTCGGCGAAGACGCCGTGCGCCGCCGCCCAGCCGAGGTGCGTCTCGAGCACCTGGCCGATGTTCATGCGGCTCGGCACGCCGAGCGGGTTGAGGATCACGTCGACGGGGCGGCCGTCCTCGAGGAACGGCATGTCCTCGTCGGGGACGATCCGCGAGATGACGCCCTTGTTGCCGTGGCGGCCGGCGAGCTTGTCGCCCTCGGCGATCTTGCGCTTCTTCGCCACGTACACGCGGACGAGCTCGTTCACGCCCGGGGAGAGGTCGTCGCCGTTCTCGCGTGAGAATGTCTTGACGTCGATCACCTTGCCGCCCTCGCCGTGCGGGACCTTCAGCGAGGTGTCGCGGACCTCGCGCGCCTTCTCCTTGAAGATCGCGCGGATCAGCTTCTCCTCGGCCGTCAGCTCGGTCTCGCCCTTGGGCGTCACCTTGCCGACGAGCAGGTCACCGGAGCCGACCTCGGCGCCGATGCGGACGACGCCGCGATCGTCGAGGTCCGCGAGCGACTCCTCCGAGCGGTTCGGAATGTCGCGCGTGATCTCCTCGTCGCCGAGCTTCGTCGAGCGGGCGTCGATCTCGTACTCGTGGATGTGGATCGAGCTGAGCACGTCGTCCTTGACGAGGCGCTCGCTGAGGACGATCGCGTCCTCGAAGTTGTAGCCCTCGAAAGTCATGAACGCGACGAGCAGGTTCGCGCCGAGCGCGAGCTCGCCGCCGTCCGTGGAGCTGCCGTCCGCCAGCACCTGGCCCGACTTGACCTTCTCGTTCAGGCCGACGACCGGCTTCTGGTGGATCAGCGTGCCCTGGTTCGAGCGCATGAACTTCGTCAGCGAGTACTCCTCGCGGGAGCCCTTGCCCTCGACGACGATCTTCTCGGCGTCGACGTCGATCACGGTGCCGTCCGTCTTCGAGAGAACCACGTCGCCGGTGTCGATCGCGGCCCTGTACTCGAGGCCGGTGCCGACGAGCGGCGCCTGCGGGATCATCAGCGGCACGGCCTGCCGCTGCATGTTCGCGCCCATCAGCGCGCGGTTGGCGTCGTTGTGCTCGAGGAACGGGATCAGCGCCGTGGCGACGGAGACGATCTGCGCCGGGGCGACGTCCATGAACTCGACGTCCTTCGGCGCGGCCGTGACGGCCTCGCCGAGGCTCGAGCGGCAGAGCACGATGTCGTTCATCAGCTTGCCGTTCTTGTCGACCGGCTCGGAGGCCTGCGCGATCGTGTACTGCGCCTCCTCGGCTGCGTCGAGATAGATGATCTCGTCGCTGACCTTGCCGCCCTTGACGACCCGGTAGGGGGTCTGGATGAAGCCGAACTCGGACACCGTGGCCATCGACGCGAGCGAGCCGATCAGGCCGATGTTCGGGCCTTCGGGCGTCTCGATCGGGCACATGCGCCCGTTGTGGGTGGGATGGACGTCGCGCACCTCGATCGGGGCGCGCTCGCGGGTGAGGCCGCCGGCGCCGAGCGCCGAGAGCCGCCGCCGGTGCGTCAGCCCGGCGAGCGAGTTCGTCTGGTCCATGAACTGAGACAGCTGCGACGAGCCGAAGAACTCCTTCAGCGCCGCCACGACGGGCCGGATGTTGATGATCGTCTGCGGCGTGATCGTGTCGACGTCCTCGGTAGTCATCCGCTCGCGGACGACGCGCTCCATCCGGTAGAGACCGACGCGGAACGCCTCCTGGATCAGCTCGCCGGTCGTGCGGAGCCGCCGGTTGCCGAAGTGCTCGTACTCGTCGAGCTCGGACCGGATCGGGTCGCGGTTGAGCTGGATCGCCTCGGCGGCGAAGTCCTTGGTCTCCAGGTCGACCCCGAGCTTCATCGGCAGATCGACGAGCTTGCGCACGAGCGCGACGATGTCCGTCGTCGTCAGGGTGCGCGTGTCGTCCGGGACCGAGACGCCGAGCCGCTGGTTCAGCTTGTAGCGGCCGACCTTGGTCAGGTCGTAGCGCTTCGGGTCGAAGAAGAGCGCGCGGACGAGGTTGCGCGAGTTGTCGAGCGTCGGCGGCTCGCCCGGGCGCTGCTTCTTGAAGACCTCGACGACGGCCTCTTCCTCACGCGTCGTCGTGTCCTTGTCGAGCGTGTTCTGGA
Organism: Gaiellaceae bacterium; assembly: GCA_033858115.1. GTDB lineage: Bacteria > Actinomycetota > Thermoleophilia > Gaiellales > Gaiellaceae > Gaiellasilicea. Next base: position 9,889 of record JAWVCV010000024.1, on the reverse strand, counting down.
TGAAGGGGGAGTTGTCGAACAGCTTGAGCAGGTCCTCGTTCGAGTCCAGCGCGAGCCCGTCCGAATAGTCCTCACGCGCGAGCGCGCGCAGGAGCGTCGTCACCGGCAGCTTGCGCTTTCGGTCGATGCGGGCGTACACGATCCCCTTCTTGTCGATCTCGAGCTCGAGCCACGAGCCGCGGCTCGGCATCAGGTTCGCGGTGAAGACCTGCTTCGTCGCGTCCTTGGGCTCCATCAGGTAGGCGCCCGGGCTGCGGACGAGCTGCGTGACGATCACGCGCTCGGTGCCGTTGATGATGAACGTGCCCCACTCGGTCATCATCGGGAAGTCGCCCATGAAGACGCGCTGCTCGCGGATCTCGCCCGTCTCCTTGTTGACGAAGCGGACCGTCATCGACAGCGGCGCCTGATAGGTCAGGTCCTTCTCGCGGCACTCCTGGATCGTGAACTGCGACTCGCCAAACTCGAAGTCGCCGAACTCGACGGCCAGCGTGCCGGTGTAGTCCTCGATCGGCGAGATGTCAGCGATCGTCTCGCGCAGGCCCTCGTTCTTGAACCACTCGAACGAGGCCTTCTGGATGTCGATCAGGTTGGGGAGGTCGAGGACGTGCTTCAGGCGTGAAAAGCTCTTGCGCGCACGGGGCGCGACAGCGGTGCTGCTCAAGTGGTAACAGCCTCCCTTATGGCTACGAGCGAAGAAATCGCGATTGGGCAGAGCGGTACGGCGGACGTCGGCGCGAACCCCGAAGAGTAGCGCAGACAGACCCCTCACCGCAACCGAGGGCCGCGGCGGGAGCCGAATGGTCTTCGCAGTGTACCAAACGAGGCCAGGAAAAGGCCGGGAGCGCCCTAAGGCGCCCCCGGCGGTGACCCCCATCCTCTAACGCCGCTCGGGCGCGAGGAGTTACTACTTCAGCTCGACGGAAGCTCCTGCCTCTTCCAGCTGCGCCTTGATCGAGTCGGCCTCTTCCTGGTTGACGCCCTCCTTGACGGTGCCGGGGGCGCCGTCGACGAGGTCCTTCGCCTCCTTCAGGCCGAGCCCGGTGACCGCGCGCACGACCTTGATCACCTGGATCTTCTTGTCGCCGGCAGCGGTGACGACGACGTCGAACGCCGACTTCTCCTCTGCCGCCTCGGCAGGTGCGCCACCGCCGGCAGCGGGGGCCGCGGCCGCCATCGGAGCGGCGGCGGTGACGCCCCACTCCTCCTCGATCGCGTTCTTCAGCTCGACGAGCTCGAGCACGGTCATCTTGCCGAGCGTCTCGAGCACCTTCGCGGTATCGGTTGCCATTACTCCTGCTCCTCCTGCGTGTCAGTGGTCTCTTCGGTTGGCTCTTCCGTCGTTGCGTCTGCCGGCTCGGGCTCCGCGCTCGCCTCGGCTTCTGCGCTCGCCTCCGGCTCCGCAGTCGCCTCCGCCTCGGGCTCGGCCTGCGCGGCCGGCTCCTCGGTCGCCTCGGGCGAACCTTGTGGCTCCGAGCCACTCGCCCCCTCGGCGGCCGACGTGTCGCCCTGCTCCTGCAGCTGCTCGATGCGGGCGTCGATCAGCCCGACGAGGTCACGCACCGGCGCCACCAGCAACGCGACGACGGTCGTGAGCGGGGAGACGATCGCGCCCACGAGCTGAGCGCGGATCACGTCCGCGGGCGGCAGCTTGGCGAGGCTCTCGACCTCGGCCGCAGTCAGCGACTTGCCCTCGAGCACACCCCCGCGGATCGCGAGGATCTTCGTGCTCGTGGCCGCTGCGCTGAGTGCCTTTGCGACGGCGACGGGGTCGCCGTCGGACTCGACGAACGCGATCGCCGACGGCCCCTCGAGCAATGCCAGCACCGCATCGGCGCCGGCGGCCTCGGCCGCACGGCGGGTGAGCGTGTTCTTGACGACCGCGAAGCGGGCGCCGTGCTCGATCAGCTTCGAGCGCAGGTCGTCGATCTCTGCGTTCGTGAGCCCGCGGTAGTCGGCGACGATCAACGTCTCCGACGTCCGCAGCCGCTCGGTCAGCTCTGCGACGACTCGCTCCTTGTCACTCTTCTGCATCTCTCACCTCCTCTGAAACGGTCGAGCCCGCACGGAGGCGGGCTCGGAAAAAGAGGTGCGTGCACCTTCCAAGCGCCACCTCGGGAGGACCTCCGTCAGCGATGCTGACTGCCTCCTGTCTCCGGCGACGGGCTGTGGACGGAATGCCTAGGCCGGGACGGCCTCCGGCTCGAACTCCTCGACGATCCCACGGACACGCGCCGGGTCGACGCGCACGCCGGGGCCCATCGTGGTCGCGAGCGTGATCTGGTGGATGTAGCGGCCCTTGGCCGACGCCGGCTTCGCCCGGACGATCTCCTCGACGAGCGCGGCGTAGTTCTCGAGCAGGTTCTTCTCGCCGAAGCTCTTCTTGCCGATCGAGACGTGGACGTTCGCGCCGCGGTCGGTGCGGTACTCCAGCTTGCCGGCCTTGGCGTCCGAGACGGCCTTGCCGACGTCGAACGTGACCGTGCCCGTCTTCGGGTTCGGCATCAGGCCGCGGGGGCCGAGCACTCGCCCGAGCTTGCCGACGTTGCCCATCTGGTCGGGCGTCGCGATCGCCACGTCGAAGTCGGTGAAGCCGCCTTCGATCTTCGCGGCCAGGTCGGCGGCGCCGACGACGTCCGCTCCGGCCTCCTCGGCCTCGCGGGCTTTGTCGCCCTCGGCGAAGACGGCGACGCGCACGCTCCTGCCGGTGCCGTGCGGGAGCATCAGCGTGCCACGCAGCTGCTGGTCGGCATGACGGACGTTCAGACCCAGGCGGAAGTGCGCCTCGATCGTCTCGTCGAACTTCGCGTCGGGCAGGGCCTTCAGGATCCGGAACGCCTCCGCCGGCGAGTACTGGGTCTCGCGGTCGATCGTCGACCGGGCCTGCTCGTAGCGCTTGCCGTGCTTCGAGCTCACCGTTCCACCCCGCCGATCGCCGAGCCGAAAATCAAAGCTGTGTTCACCGCTCCACCTCGACGCCCATGCTGCGGGCGGTGCCGGCGATGACGAGCATCGCGTGGTCGACGTCGCGTGCATTCAGGTCGGGCATCTTCGTCTCGGCGATCGAGCGCAGCTGCGCCTTCGAGATCCTGCCGACCTTGTTCCGGTTCGGCTCGGGCGATCCCTTCTGAAGGCCGAGCGCCTCCTTGATCAGCACGGCGGCCGGCGGCGTCTTCGTAATGAAGCTGAAGGAGCGGTCCTCGTAGACCGTGATCTCGACCGGCGTGATCCGGCCGTTCTCCTGCGCCGTCTGCGCGTTGAACGCCTTACAGAACTCCATGATGTTGACGCCGTGCTGTCCGAGCGCGGGCCCGACCGGCGGCGCAGGGTTCGCCTGCCCGCCCGGGATCTGGAGCTTGATAAGTGTCAGAACTTTCTTCGCCATTGCTTCCTCAGTCCAGCTTCTTGACCTGGTCGAATCCGAGCTCCACCGGTACCTGGCGCTCGAAGATGTCGACGAGCACCTTCAGCTTCTGCTGGTCGGCGTTCACGTCGACGATCTCGCCGTCGAAGTCCGACAGCGGCCCGGAGGTTACCTTCACCGACTCGCCCAGCGTGAACTCGACCTGCGAGCGCAGAGCGGCTCCGCTCGCCGCGGCGCCCGTGTGCAGGATCCGGTCGACCTCGCCCTGGGCGAGTGGCACGGGCTTGGCGCCTGCGCCGACGAAGCCGGTGACGCCCGGCGTGTTCTTCACGACCGTCCACGCCTCGTCGTTCAGGTCCATGTTCACGAGCACGTAGCCCGGAAGAACGCGCTTCTCGATCTGGACCTTCTGGCCGTCCTTGGTCTCGATCACCTGCTCGGTCGGAACGACGACGCGCCGGAAGCGCGGAGCCTGGTTCATCGAGACGATCCGGTGCTCGAGGTTGGCCTTCACCTTGTTCTCGTGGCCGGAGTAGGTGTTGATCACGTACCAGCGGAACATCGCTATTGCCCCAGCAAGACGTTGCGGACGAAGGGCTTGAAGGACTGGTCGGCCGCGTACAGGAATGCGCCGACGATCACGCAGGCGATGATGACGACGATCGTGCCCTGCATCACCTGGGCGCGGCTCGGCCACTCGACCTTCTTCAGCTCGGCCCACGCCTCCTTGACGAAACGCCCCCGCTCGCGCGGCTCGCGGCGGCCCGTCTGGGTCGAGGGCGGCTGCGCGCCAGGGCGGACCTGCGCCTGACGGGCGCGCGCGCGCGGTGCGACGGGCTTCGCCTCGCCGGCGCTCTTGCGCTGGTCGCGGCGCTGTCGGCGCGTCTCACGGGCCACTAGCGGGTCTCCCGGTGCAGCGTGTGCTGCGCGCACCAGCGGCAGTACTTCTTGAACTCGACGCGGTCCGGCGTGTTCCGCTTGGACTTGTTCGTCTGATAGTTCCGCCGCTTGCACTCGGTGCAGGCGAGCGTGATCGCGACTCGAACTCCGGCTGCCATCTAGATCGTGTTCTCTCGGTTTCGGTTGAAAAAGACTCTTGAGGAATAGCGGCGGCAGGACTCGAACCTGCGACACGCGGATTATGATTCCGCTGCTCTAACCAACTGAGCTACGCCGCCGCGCGGACGACGAGTGTAGCAACAACCGCAGCAATGCAAGGGTTGCGGGTTACCCCTCCGACGTCGAGGGGGAAGCCGCGTCGGCGAGCCCGACAAACGCTTCCCGGCTGCCCCCGCCCGCCACCGCCTGACCGAGGGCGACCCGCGCCAACTCAGCCGCGGCGGCCGCGAAAGGATCGCGATCGAGCCCGTACTCGAGCGTGAACTCGACCGCTCCGTTCAACTCGAGGACGACCCAGCCGCCCTCACCGTCCGGCAGAAGATCGACGCCGACGAGATCGGCGCCCGCAGCGCTGGCGGCCTCGCGAGCCAGCATGCAGGCGAAGGCGGGCGGGTCGACCCGGCGGCGCCGGCCGCCCAGAGCGACATTCGTCCTCCACTCGCCGGGGGCGGCCACGCGCTCGATCGCCCCCACCACCGAGCCGCCGGCAACGACGATCCGGAGGTCCGAGCCCTGCGGCGGGACGAGGTCCTGCACGAGCGCTCCGTGGGAGCGGAACCATGGCCGCCGCTCCAGCTCGCGCAGCGCGTGGTGCAGCCCGGCGTCGTCGTCGCAGCGGACGACGTCGATCCCCCAGCTCCCGAAGCGCGGCTTCAGCACGACCGGCAGCCGCAGCTCCGGGAGCCCCGAACCGGGCGACAGCAGCCGGGTGCGGGGATGCGGAAGCCCGGCGTGACGCAGGAGCCGGGCGGTCAGAAGCTTGTCGTGGGCCGCGAGCAGGGCGCCGGCCCGGTTGAGCATCGGGACTCCGCGAGCTGCGAGCGAGCCGAGGGCCCAGAGACCGTCGTCGACGCCGTCGAGCGTGCGCAGCACGTCGAGACGGCCGAGCGCCGCGTCGCCCTGTCGCAGTGCCGCCACCGCCTGCGCCGGCGAGACGAGGCATGAGCGCACGCCCCGGGGAGCGGCGGCCGCGAGCGCGAGATTCGTCTCCGTCGCACGCTGGGTGACGATGGCGAGCTGCATGCACCCTTCATGCCTGCCGGCGCGGCCGCCCGCAAGGGTCGGCGGCCACTCCTACCCGCAATGTTCACCAGACCGTGACTCATCCGACCCGTCGCCTACGATCCCGCGCGTGATCCGGATCCCACCGAGGAGCGGCGGCTGGCTCGAGGTCGTGTGCGGCCCGATGTTCAGCGGCAAGAGCGAGGAGATGATCCGACGGCTCCGCCGGGCCGAGATCGCCGGGCAGCGGGTCGTCATCTTCAAGCCGCGGATCGACGACCGCTACGACGTGTCCGCTGTCGTCAGCCACGCCGGGGTCCGCATGGGCGCCGCGCCTGTCGGAAGCGTGGCGGAGCTCGTCGAGCACGCGCACGCGTTCGAGGTGGTCGGAATCGACGAGGTGCAGTTCTTCGACCGCGACGTCGTCGCCGCCGCGCTCGCGCTGGCCGACGGAGGCACCCGCGTGATCGTGGCCGGCCTCGACCAGGACTTCCGGCGCCTGCCATTCGGGCCGATGCCCGAGCTGCTCGCCCATGCCGAGTTCGTCGACAAGCTGCAGGCCGTCTGCCACCGCTGCGGCGGGCCTGCGACGACGACTCAGCGGCTGGTGGACGGCCGACCCGCGCCTTACTCCGGCGCGACCATCGTGGTCGGCGCGAACGAGCAGTACGAAGCGCGTTGCCGCGACTGCCACGAGGCCGGCGAGAGCCTCGCGACAGTCGCAGCATAAGCGTAGGCCTAGCTCAGCCTGTTCGCCTTCAGGAAGGCCCTCGCGACCGTGGCCGCGGGCTTCTTGTCGGTCACGACGGCCTTGTTCATCGCGATCATCGCCCGCACCGTCAGGAGCGAGCTGACCTTGTTGACCGTCGACGTGAAGCGCGCGCCGTTCTCGGCCACCAGGTCCTTGTCGAGGACCGGTGCGACGTACTGGAAGCCGAACATGTTCTTTGGCTCATTCAGCACCACGTACTTGGTCGAGATCAGCTGTGGATCAGTCGTGAAGATCCCCGCAGCCAGCACCCTCTTCTCGTTCAACGGCGCATAGGGGTCGGTCCCCGCCAGCGGAGTGAAGTCGAACGTGACGCCATAGAGGCGTTTCAGGCTGTCCGCCCAGCGGCTCTCGAACGTCGGGAAGCCCGAGATCGTCAGGTTGGGGACCTTCTTCAGGTCGCCGACGGTCTTCAGTCCGTACCGAGTGGCGGTCGTCCGCAGGACAGCGATCCCGTCGCGGTCCTGGAACGGGGTCTGCTTGAGCAGCGTCTGCCCACGGCGCTCGTAGAGCTTCTTGGCGAGCGCGTAGGTCGCGGCGGCCGTCTTCGGGGACGTCTGCTTTCCGAACGTGACGTGCAGCATCACACCGGTGTACTCGGGGTAGAAGGTGACCTTGCCGCTACGGAGCGACTTGTCGATCAGCTCCGTCGAGCCGATGTTCTCCTTGTACTGCACCTTGAAGCCCTTCGCCTCCAGGGCCTGCTTGTAGAGCTGCCCCAGGACGTACTGCTCCGGGAAGTCCTTCGTGCCCACGATGATCGGGGTCGCCTGCGTCTGGTCGACGGCGGCCGGCGCCGCAGCGGTTCCACCGAGCACGATGGCGACTCCGAGTGCGATTGCGAAAGCCGCCTTGGCGGCCCGGCGATTGTGCTTCCTGATCACGTGCTCCTCCTTCTCTGGGGTTCGCCCGGTCAGACGATCGGGCGTACATCTGGTTCGAACGCGGGAACCTCATCCTTCAGTCCCTGCGGCGTCAGCGCGCGCTGCACGAGGCCGAGCAGCGCGTCGGCGCCGAGCGCGAGCGCCGAGACGCACAACGCCGCCGCGACGACGCCCTCGACGCGGTAGGAGGCTTGGTTGACGAGGATGTCCCCGAGGCCACCCCCGCCGGCGATCGCGGCAATGGTCGCGGTGGCGATGACGAAGATGACGGCAGTCCGAATGCCTGCGAAGAGGAGCGGCAACGCGAGGGGAAGCTCCACGCGACGGAGCACCTGGGCCGGCGTCATCCCCATGCCGCGAGCGGCCTCGATCGCATCGGGCTCGACCTGGTCGACCGCCACGTAGGCGTTCGTCAGGATCGGAGGGACCGCCAGCACGACCAAGCCGATCAAGACGGTGGTGAACCCAATCCCGAAGAACGCGTAGCCGACCGCGATCACGACGAGCGTCGGCAGGGCGCGACCGATGTTCGCGAGGTTGACGGCTACGAAGGATCCGCGATGGACGTGGCCGAGGACGACGCCGAGGGGGAGCGCGATTGCGATCGAGACCGCGAGCGCGGCCCCGGACAGGAGCATGTGCTCCCAGGTCTTGTCGAGCAGGAGCTCGTGCTCGTCGACGAGGAAGTGGAGGCTGTCGGCGAACACGTCGAGGGCCGCAAGCGTCATGCAGCCCTCCTGCTCGCTGCCCACGGAGTCACCACGCGCTGTGCGAGCACGAGGAGCACGTCAGCGGCGATCGCGAGCCCGACTGCGAGCGCGCCCGCGGCGATGATCTCCGTCCGGAAGTCGAGCCGCAGCGCGCCCAGGATGGGGCCGCCGAGCCCCTTCGAGACGACGAAGGCGGCAACGGTGGCGAGCGCGATCGTCGAGACGACCGCGATGCGCAGCCCTGCGACGATCGCGGGCACGGCGAGTGGCAGCTCGACGCGAACCAATGTCTGGGTCGGCGTCAGGCCCATCCCGCGCGCGGCCTCGAGCACTTCGCCGGGGACGGAGCGGAGCCCGGCGAGGATGTTCCGAAAGAGGATCAGCAGCGTGTAGCCGACGAGCGCCACCTCGACTGTCGTGACCGTGAGACCGGTGAAAGGCACGAGCAGCTGGAAGAGTGCAAGGCTCGGGATCGTGTAGATCACGGCGGCCGCGAACGCGAACGGCCGCTCCACATGGCGCAGCCGGTGGGCGGCGAGGGCGGCGGCGAGCGCGATCACGAAGCCGATCCCGACCGCGATGATCGTCAGCTCGATGTGCTGGACGAGCGCCGGCTGCAGCACCGGCTCCCAGTTCTCGCGTACCCAATCGGGACAGAAGGTGCTCTTGGCGGCGATGCACGAGCTCGCCTCGCCGAAGTCCGGGATGACGGGCTCGTTCGTCACGCGAGCAGCTCCGTCAGTCGTTCGAGAGTGAGCACGCCGCGAGGCTGCCCGTCCGGGCCGGCGACGACCAGCTGTCGCGAGCCCTCGGAGAGCATGAGCGAGAGCGCGTCGCGCAGCGTCGTCGCGTCGGCGGCCACGGGCGCGACCACACCATCTGCCGGCTCGAGCTCGAGCTCCGAGAGGCGCCGCAGCGACAGCCGCTTCAAGCCGCGGTCTGCGCCGACGAAGCGGGCGACGAAGTCGTCTGCGGGGCGCGCGAGCAGCTCATCCGGCGTGTCGTACTGCGCGAGCACGCCTCCCTCGCGAAGGATTGCGATCCGGTCGCCGACGAGAATCGCCTCGTCGATGTCGTGGGTGACGAAGATGATCGTCTTGCGCAACTCGCCCTGGATGCGCAGCAGCTCCTTCTGCAGCCGTGTGCGTGTGATCGGGTCGAGGGCGCCGAAGGGCTCGTCCATGAGCATCACAGGCGGGTCTGCCGCAAGCGCGCGCGCCAGCCCGACCCGTTGGCGCTCCCCGCCCGAGATCTGGGAGGCGTAGCGGCCGCGGTAGTCGCGGGCAGGCAGGTCGACGAGGTCGAGCAGCTCGTCGACGCGCTCCGCGATCTCCGCCTTCGACCACCCGAGCAGCCGCGGCACGGTGGCGACGTTCTCGCCGACCGTCATGTGCGGGAACAGGCCCACCTGCTGGATCACGTAGCCGATCCCGCGCCGGAGCTCCGTCTCGTCGAGCTCGCGCACGCTGCGGCCGTCGATGCGCACGTCGCCGGAGGTCAGCTCGACCAGCCGGTTGACGAGCTTCATCGCCGTCGTCTTGCCGCCACCGGAGGGTCCGACGAGACAGCAGACCTCACCCGCCGGAATCGAGAGCGACAGGTCGTCGACCGCAGGGGCTGCGCGGCCGGGATACCGCTTGGTCGCGTGGTCGAAGACGATCTCGACCGCCTGACGCCGGCCCCTCACGCTCTCAAGGTTACGTGGCGGAGCCGGGATCCGGAAACACGCCGGGGGCGGGTCGGCCCGCCCCCGGCGGATGCGGAGCTAGAGGTTCGAGAAGAGCAGGTGGTTGTTCACGCTGCGTGCGTCCGTGACGACGTTCTTCGTCGTCAAGGCGAGGAGCCCGTCCCTCACCTGCTGCGGCGTCGCCGCCGGCGTTCCCTGCAAGTAGAGCGCGGCCACACCCGCAACGTGCGGGGAGGCCATCGACGTCCCGCTCATCGTCGCCGTGCCGGTGTCCGTCAAGAACGAAGCGGAGGTGATGCTCGAGCCCGGCGCGAAGAAGTCCACGCAGGAGCCGAAGTCGCTGTAGCTCGCCCG
>JAWVCV010000023.1:0-5404 GCA_033858115.1 Gaiellaceae bacterium | reverse complement strand
GCGTGCACGTGATCGCGTCGGGGCGCGGGCTCGTGATCGCGGGCGAGCGGCGCCGGCCGCGCGTCGAGGGGCAGGTCTACGAGCAGATGGAGATCGACTACGGCGCCTTCGAGCGCCACGTCTCGCTCTCGGCGCCGGTCGACGTCGAGGCCGCGGAGGCTCGATACGAGAACGGCTTCCTCACGGTCGTCCTGCCGCTTGCACCCCGTCCTGCGCCCGACGTGCGCGTGGCGATCGCGATCCGGGGCGCCGAATGACCGAGCTGCTCACCGAGACCCCGGTCCCGAGCGACATCGAGGTGCCGAGTCGCCTCGCCGTCCTGCCGCTGAAGGAGACCGTCGTCTTCCCCGAGTCGATGACCCCGCTCGCGATCGGCCAGGAGCGCTCGGTGCGCCTGATCGAGGACGTCATGGCCGGCGACCGGGTCCTCGCGCTCGTAACCGTGCGCGACTCCGAGATCGAATCCCCCGGGTGGGAGGATCTCTACGACATCGGGACGGCCGCGATCATCCACAAGCTGATCCGCGTGCCCGACGGGACGCTGCGCGTGCTGGTGCAGGGCCTGAACCGGATCAAGGCGGCCGAGCGCGTCCAGACCGACCCGTACTTGATCGGCGAGTTCGAGGCCGTGGCCGACGTGACCGCGGAGAGCGCCGAGGTCGAGGCGCTGACGCGGAACGTCCAGGGCCTCTTCGCGCGGATCATCGCGCTCGTCCCGTACCTCCCCGAAGAGCTCGAGATCGCCGCCGCCAACGTCGACAACCCGAGCGCGCTCTGTCACCTCGTCGCGTCGACGCTTCGCCTCAAGACCGAGGAGAAGCAGGCGCTGCTCGAGGAGGAGGACGTCGAAGCCAGGCTTCGTGCCGTGTCAGTGATCCTCAACCGCGAGCTCGAGGTGTTCGAGCTCGGCTCGCGCATCCAGTCGCAGGTGCAGTCCGAGATGGAGAAGGGCCAGCGCGAGTTCTTCCTGCGCCAGCAGCTGAAGGCGATCCAGGACGAGCTCGGCGAAGGCGACCCGGACCAGGCGGAGCTGACCGAGCTACGGGCGCGCGTCGCCGAGCTCGAGCTGCCGGAGGATGCGCGGAAGGCCGCCGAGCGCGAGCTGTCGAGGCTCGAGAAGCTGCCCTCGGCCGCGGCGGAGTACGGCGTCATCCGTACCTATCTCGACTGGATCATCTCGCTGCCGTGGAACGAGTTCACGGACGACGACCTCGATCTCGAGCACGCGCGCCAGATCCTCGACGAGGACCACTTCGACCTCGAGAAGGTGAAGGAGCGGATCGTCGAGCACCTCGCCGTCTCGAAGCTGACAAAGAACCTCTCCGGCCCGATCCTCTGCTTCGTCGGCCCGCCGGGAGTCGGCAAGACCTCGCTCGGCCAGTCGATCGCCCGAGCCCTCGGGAGGCGCTTCGCCCGGATCTCCGTCGGCGGCGTCCGGGACGAGTCGGAGATCCGCGGGCACCGGCGCACGTACATCGGCGCCATGCCCGGGACGATCATCCGCGCGATCCGCGACGCCGAGTCGCGCAACCCCGTCTTCCTGATCGACGAGATCGACAAGATGGGCTCCGACTATCGCGGTGACCCGGCGTCGGCGATGCTCGAGGTGCTCGACCCGGAGCAGCACTCGTCGTTCCGCGACCACTACCTCGACCTGCCGTTCGACCTCTCGAAGGTGCTCTTCATCAGCACCGCGAACACGCTCGACACGATTCCGGGCCCGTTGCTCGACCGGATGGACGTGATCCAGCTCTCGGGGTACACGCACGACGAGAAGCTCGCGATCGCGAAGCGCTACCTCGTCCCGAAGCAGCTGAAGGCACACGGCCTCAAGCGGGCACAGGTTTCGATCCCCGACCGCACCCTGCGACTCGTGATCGCCGAGTACACCCGCGAGGCCGGGGTACGCAACCTCGATCGCGAGATCGCCTCCCTGATGCGCAAGGCCGCCACCCTCGTCGCCATGGGCCACACCGAGAAGATCAAGGTCGACGAGGCCCGCGTCCGCGAGTGGCTCGGGCCGCGCCGGTTCACGCTCGACGCCCGCCGGCGCACCGCCGATCCCGGCGTCGCGACCGGGCTTGCCTACACCCCCGTCGGCGGCGACGTCCTCTTCATCGAGGCCGCCGCGTACGCGGGGCGGGGGCGGTTGAAGATCACGGGCCAGCTCGGGGAGGTGATGCAGGAGTCGGCGCAGGCCGCGCTCTCCTGGGTTCGCTCCCACACCGACGAGGTCGGGGTGCCGTCCTCCTGGTTCGCCGAGCACGACGTCCACATCCACGTCCCCGCCGGTGCGATCCCCAAGGACGGGCCCTCTGCGGGCGTGACGATGGCAACCGCGATCGTCTCCCTCCTGCGCGGCCAGCCCGTGGCCGACGACGTCGGCATGACCGGCGAGATCACGCTGACGGGCCAGGTGCTCCCGATCGGCGGCATCCGGGAGAAGGTGCTCGCCGCCGAGCGGGCGGGCCTGAAGCGCGTGATCCTTCCCCGCGACAACGGCCCCGACCTCGCGGACCTGCCCCCGGAGACGAAGGACGAGCTCGAGTTCATCCTCGTCGACCACGTCGAGGAGGTGCTCGAGCACGCGTTCACGCCGGGGAGCCGATCCCGGCGGCGGCGCCACCTGTCACTCGAACGGGCGGCAGCTTCCCGGAGGTGACCCTGAAAGACATTCTCGATCCCTGCCTTTGCGCAAACAGCTCTGTTTGCAAGGATCGCCCTACGGCAAGACTCAGTCGGCGACCACGAGCGACGAAAGGACGGGCCGGATGCCCAAGACGAAGGACAGGCTCTACGACTCCGCTGACACGATGCGGCCGTACGTCGACCGCGCCCTGCACGACGACGACCTGCACGACAACCTGAAGGAAGCGTTCAAGGCTGCTCGCGACGTGTACGGCGAGCTGCTCGGCAACCGCAACCTGACGTCGACCGCGATACGCGCGGCCACCGACAAGGACATTCAGGAGAACCTCAAGAAGGCGGTCGAGGAGCTCCGGAGCGCTGCGGACAGGATTCAGGGCAAGGACGACCACGGCGCCCGCAACACGATGTTGCTGCTCGCCGGGATCACCGCCGGCATCCTCTTGAACCCGATGACGGGCCCGCAAACCCGCCGGTGGCTGCTGGAGAGGATCACGGGCGAGAGCTCCGACGACTACTCGTACACACCGCCGACGACTTCCGGCGGCGACGACGGAAGCACGTAACCGCCTCGGCTGAGGATCCGCCCCTGCGGATCCTCAGCCCTGTGCGGCAACAGGCGCGATCAGAGCCCGTTCGAGCGATCCCGGCTCGAGGCCGCTCGCGCTCGAGATGTCCGTGGAGCCGAGCAGCACGACGGCGGGTTGTGGTGCTCTCGCCGAGGTCGGCACCGGCGGCGCCCAACCGCGTCCGGCAGCGAAGGAGACATCCTGCAGACGTCGCCACGCGCTCAGGTAGGCGAACGGGTTGACCACGCCGTCGTAGCCCAGAGGCAGCAGCCCGACGGGATGGATCTCGAAGTGCAGGTGATACGGAGTCGTCTGAGCGTCGCCCGTGTTGCCGACGAAGCCGATCACGGCGCCGGCCTTGACCTCGTTCCCGTCGACCGCGAGCGGCGAGAACGCCGAGAGGTGGGCGTAGTAGAACTGGTTGCCCTGCCGGTCTCGGAGCCAGAACCGGTAGCCACCGCGCTCGTTCCAGCCGACCGAGAACACGGTCCCGTCCGCGACCGCGAGCAGCGGGGCGCCGAGCGGCGCGAAGATGTCCTCGCCGTGATGCCAGCCGACGCCTGCCCGTGCGGCCCGAAAGGTGTCCGTGAATGACGAGGCTCCGTAGACCGGGAAGACGTAGCCCTCGGGCGACAGCGGCGCCGAGACGTCCAGTGGCGGCATCCGGAACACCGATCCGGGCCGTCCCGGCAGCGTGTCGGGCTCCGGCGGCTTGGGCAGCCGGCTCTTCACCTTGGGCGGCACGCCCGCAGGTCGCCCCGGCTTTGCCGGCTTGACCGCAATCGTGATCGTGCCGGGCGCCGGTGACGACACCAGCGGCGCTGCAGCCGCCGCTTCGGCGTGACCGACGAGGACCTCGGTCCCCGAAGGCAATCCACCGTGGTCGGCAGTGAGGGCGACGCGCAGGGCCGTCACGGCGGCGCGCGAGTTGCGCGCGCCGTCCGCGACCGTCGACTCGACCGCTTGCTCGAGGGTGACCGCATAGCCCCAGTCAGCAAGCGGAAAGCGCTGGTTCGCCGCGGCCGTCACAGGCTGGCCGAGCAGCACCAGGTTGGTCACGCTCGCGCCGTTCGGGTCGGCGCCGGCCGCGGAAGCGCTCGCCCGGGCCGCCACGGCCTCGGCGGTGATCTCGCCGTTGAAGAGGTTGACCGAGAGCACGTCGGTGACCGACTGCGCAAAGACCTTGCCTGTCGCTCGGGTCGACGCGCTCGACGAGAGGACTCCGGTTCGGACGGCTGAGCCCTCGGCCGGGTAGGCGAATGCGTCGGCCGCCGCCGCGGAGGCCGGGCCGGGAACAGAGGCGTCGGCGGCGGTGGTGCCCGGCTGCCCGGGTTGCACGACTGTGATCCCGAACGCGCTGGCGGAGACTGCGGCGGGATTCTCGGCCGTGCTGGCGCCCGTCGCCGCGGCGGCGAGCCCACTGGCAAGCAGGAGCAGTGCGATCAACCTGACGTGCACGCGCCTCATTATCCGGATCTGGCGCGACGATGCTGCGCACTTCTTGAGAATGAGAATCACTTTCATCTAGGATCGTGCACGTGCCCAGCGACCTTCAGCTCCCCGCGGGCCTCCGTGCGACCGCGCAGCGCCGGGCCGTCGTGCGGGCCGTCGCCGAGGCGCCGGGCAGCTTCACGGTCGCGCAGCTGCACGAGCGAGCGCGGAAGCTCGAGCCGGCGCTGGGTCTCGCGACCACCTATCGAACAGTCGAGCTGCTGCGCGCGAACGGCGCCGTGCACCCGCTGCTCGCCGAGGGCCGTCACGCCTACGTGCGCTGCCGGCCCGAGCACCACCACCACCTCGTCTGCACCAGTTGCGGCGGCGTCGAGGAGACCGAGCTCTGCACCGCGCCGTCGGAGGCAGACCTCCGCCGTGCGCACGGCTTCCGGCCGACGGCGCACGAGCTGGACATCTACGGCACCTGCCGGAGTTGCGCGTGAGCCCGGCGGTCCCACTCGCCGCGATCACCGTCCTGTCGACGCTGGCCGGCGGCTACGTCGCGCTAAGGATGGCGCGCGAGCTTGCCACGGCGATCGCGCTCACCGGGGGGATCGTCGTCGCGGTCGCGCTCTTCCACGTCCTGCCGGAGGCGATCGAGGCGGTCGGCGACCCGCAACGCGTCGGATTGCTCGTCGGAGGCGGCTTCGTGTTCTTCTTCCTGGCCGAGCGCGCGCTCGTCCTCCACCACCGAG
>JAWVCV010000022.1:0-8981 GCA_033858115.1 Gaiellaceae bacterium | reverse complement strand
GCCGAGAGCGAGTCGAGCGCGACCCGGATCATCTGCTCGGCCCGCTCCCCCATCTCGCCGAAGCCGGTCAGCAGCACCTCGTCCGGAGGCAGGCCCTTCGTCAGCTTCGTCAGCTTCGCGATCGTCGTGCAGAGGTCGCCCATCCGCTCCAGGTGCAGGTTGTCCTTCAGGATCGCGAGCACGAGGCGCAGATCGCTGGCGACCGGGGTCTGGCGCGCGAGCAGCAGCTCGATCCCCTGCTCGACGCCGAAGTAGGCGGCGTCGATGTCGTCGTCGAACGCGATCACCTCGTCGGCGAGCTCGACGTCCTGGGTGCAGACAGCCTCGACGGCGGCGCGCAGCGAGCGCAGCACGAGCTCGCTCTCTGCCCGCAGCGAGACCTCGAGCTGATCGAGCTCTTCCTGGAAGGAGACCCTCAACCGAACCTCCCCGTCACGTAGTCCTCCGTCCGCTGGTCGGCCGGTGTCGTGAAGATCTTCGCGGTCTGGTCGTACTCCACGAGGACTCCGGTTCTCTTGCCGTCGGGCGTCACCTCGACCGAGAAGAAGGCGGTCATGTCGGCGACGCGGGCTGCCTGCTGCATGTTGTGCGTGACGATCACGATCGTGTACTCGCGCTTCAGCTCGTGCATCAGATCCTCGATCCGGGTCGTCGAGATCGGGTCGAGCGCCGACGCCGGCTCGTCCATCAGGATCACGTCCGGCTCGACCGCGAGACAGCGCGCGATGCAGAGCCGCTGCTGCTGGCCGCCGGAGAGGCCGAGCGCGCTCTCCTTCAGCCGGTCCTTCACCTCGTCCCATAGCGCGGCCTGCTGGAGCGCGCTCTCGACCCGGCCGTCCAGGTCGCCCTTCAGCCCGAGCACCCGCGGCCCGAAGGCGATGTTGTCGTAGATCGACTTGGGGAAGGGGTTTGGCTTCTGGAAGACCATTCCGATCCGCCTGCGCACCTCGACCGGATCGACGTCGGCCGCGTAGAGGTTCTTGCCGTGGTAGAGCACCTCGCCCGAGACGCGGGCGCTCGGAACGAGGTCGTTCATGCGGTCGAAGCAGCGGATGAGCGTGCTCTTGCCGCAGCCGGACGGGCCGATGAACGCCGTCACCGCCTTCTCGTAGACGTCGAGCGTCACGTCCCGAATCGCGACGTTGTCGCCGTAGGCGACCTGCAGGCCGCGAACCTCGAAGACCGGCGTGCGCGGGACGAACTCGCGGCCGCTCACCGGGTGGATCTCGATCTGGGGCATCGTCATGGTCACCAGGTCCGTCGGTAGCGGTTGCGGATGAAGATCGCGAACGCGTTCAGCGTCAGGAGGATCGCGAGCAGGACGATGATCGAGGCGGCCGCGAGCAGCTTGAACTCCTCCTGCGGGAGGCGGAGGAAGCTGTAGATCTGGATCGGCAGGGCGGTGAACGGCCCGAGGATCGTCGGGTCGAAGGAGATGTACGTGACCGCGCCGATCATGATCAGCGGCGCCGTCTCTCCGATCGCGCGCGAGAGCGCGAGGATCGAGCCGGTGGCGATCCCGGGGATCGCGGCCGGCAGCACTTGCCGCGAGACGACCTGCCACTGCGTCGCGCCGAGCGCGTAGCCTCCCTGGCGGATCGAGTCGGGCACGCCGCGGATCGCCTCGCGCGCGGCGATGATCACCGTCGGGAGCACGAGCAGCGTCAGGATCATCGCCCCGGCGAGCAGCACCCTCCCGAGCCCGACTCCCCGGACGAGGAACGCGAGCCCGAGGATGCCGTAGACGATCGAGGGCACCGCCGCGAGGTTCTGGATGTTGATCTCGAGCAGGCGGTTGTACCAGCGCGTCTTGTCCGCGTACTCCTCCAGGTAGACGGCCGTGCCGACGCCGATCGGGACCGCGAAGAGGAGCAGGAGCGCGCCGATGTAGAGGGTCGCGAGGATCGCGGGCCGCGCGCCGGCGATCTCGGGGTCGGAAGACGGCGGGCTGGTCAGCAGCGTCAGGTCGAGGTAGGGCAACCCGTCGCGGAACACGTCGAAGAGCAGCACCGCCAGCATCAGGAAGCCGACGAAGAGGGAGCAGAGCAGCAGCCCCTTGAAGAGGCCACCTTTGAGTGCGCGACTCATTCGTAGACCTCGCGGTACTTGCGCACGAGCCGGATCGCGACGACGTTCATCGCGAGCGTGATCACGAAGAGCAGCGCGCCGACCGCGAAGATCGTCTTGTACTCGATCGAGCCGGTCGGGACGTCGCCCGCGCCGGTGGCGGCGATGAAGGCGGTCATCGCCTCGGCCGCCTCGCGCGGGTCGAAGGTCAGGTTCGGCTGCTGGCCCATCGCGATCAGCACGATCATCGTCTCGCCGACTGCGCGCGAGATCGCGAGCACGAACGAGGCGATGACCCCGGAGACCGCGGCCGGCACCACGATCCGGGTCGCCACCTGCACCTTGGTCGAGCCCAGGGCGTAGGCGCCGTCCCGCAGGTCGCGGGGCACCGCCCCCATGGCGTCCTCCGAGAGCGAGGCCACCGTCGGCATCAGCATCACGCCCATCACGAGGCCGGCCGAGAGCGTGTTGAAGATGTCGACGTGGATCCCGATGTCGCGCAGCAGCGGCGTCACGAAGGTCAGCGCGAAGTAGCCGAAGACGATCGTCGGGATCCCTGCAAGCAGCTCGAGCGCCGGCTTCAGCACGCCCCGTGCTCGCGGCGAGGCGTACTCGCTCAGGTAGATCGCCGCGCCGAGCCCGAGGGGCATCGCGACCAGGCTCGCGATCAGGGTGACGTTGAGCGTGCCGGAGACGAGCTGCAGCACGCCGAAGCTCGCGGGCTCGAACAGCGGCGACCAGTTCGTGCCGGTGAGGAAGTCCACGATCGAGACGTCCTGGAAGAACTCGAACGCGGGCAGAAACAGCGCAATCACGATCCCGACGGTGGTCGCGACCGAGATCAGCGCGCAAACGGCGAGGACGACCTTGACGACGTCCTCGCCCAGCCTTCGCCGCGCGGGGCGAAGTGTGAGCTCCGCAGCAGCCATCTAGCCGCTGCTCGCCGCTTCCAGGTCCGCCTTCGCCTTTGCCAGCTGCTCGTCGGTGAGCGGCACGAACTGCGCTGCCGCGGCGATCTCCTTCTCGTTGTCGAGGAGGAAGCGCAGGAACGCCTCTACCTCGGGCCGGGCGAGCGACTCCTTCTTCACGTAGATGAAGAGCGGGCGCGAGAGCGGCTTGTAGGTGCCGTTCTGCGCTGTCTCGACGCTCGGCGCGACGCAGCCGTCACCGCCGTCGATCTCGATCGCCTTCAGCTTGTCCATGTTCTCCTCGTAGTACGAGAAGCCGAGGTAGCCGAGCGCCCCTTCCTCGCCGGCGACGCCGGTGACGATCACGTTGTCGTCCTCGCTCGCCGCGTAGTCGGGGCGGCTCGCGCCTGCCTCGCCGACGATCACCTCGGTGAAGTAGTCGAACGTCCCGGAGTCCGTCCCCGGGCCGAAGAGGTTGATCAGGACGTCCGGCCAGCTGGGGTCGAGGTCGTTCCACGAGTCGACCTTGGAGCCGGGTTCCCAGAGCTTCTTCAGCTGCGCGGTCGTCATGCACTTCGCCCAGAGGTTCTGCGGGTTGACGACGACGGTCAGCGCGTCGTTGGCGACCTGGAACTCGACGTATTCGACGCCGTTCTGCTCGCAGAGTTGCTGCTCCTCGTCCTTGATCGGCCGGGACGCGTCCGAGAGGTCGGTCTCGCCGCGGCAGAAGCGCTCGAAGCCGCCGCCGGTGCCGGAGACGCCGACGGTGATCTGGACGTCGGGCTCGACCGCGCGGAAGCGCTCCGCCGCAGCTGTCGTGTAGGGCCCGACGGTGCTCGAGCCGTCGGCCTCGATCCGCCCCGACAGATTGTCACCGGACGGCGACGCAGTCGTGGTGCCCGTCGCGGCGCTCGTGTCGCCCCGGCCGCCGCCGCAGCCCGCCAGCAGCGTCACGAGCCCCAGCAGCACCATGATCTTCACAATCGCTTCCCTGTTCTTTGTCATACGGCGAGTCTTCCAACGCCGCGCCGGGACAGGGGGTGCAGGCTGGTGAAGATCCGGTGAAAGGGTGGTGAAAGAGCTAGGACCGGGTGGGAAAGACGCACCGGATCTCGAGCCCCCGGCCGCGGCCGCCGTGGGCCTCCACGGTCCCGCCGGCTGAGGTGACGACGTGCTTCACGATCGCAAGCCCGAGCCCGGTGCCGCGCGAGGCCCGCGACCGGTCGGCCCGGTAGAAGCGCTCGAAGAGCCGCGGGAGGTCGGCCTCGCCGACCCCGACCCCGTCGTCGCGCGCGCTCAGGATCGTCTGGCCGTCCTCGCGCCGGGCCGACAGCGTCGCGTTGGTGCCCGGACCGGCGTAGCGGATCGCGTTCTCGACGAGGTTCCGGGCGACGACGCGGAGCATCCGCGGGCGCACGTCCGCCGTGACGTCCGCCTCACCTTCGACCCGAAGCGCGACGCCGGCGCGGGCGGCCTGCTCCTCGAGCTCGGTCACGACCTCGGTCAACACGGGCAGCAGCGGCTCGGCGCCCAGAGCGACCACGCGCGCGCCGGACTCCAGCTCGGCGAGGAAGAGCACCTCGTCGATCAGCTCCCGGATCTGGTCGATCTCGCCGCGAGCCTGGTCGACGAGCGCCTGCACGTCTTCGCCCGGGAGACCCGCGAGCTCGAGCAGCGCCAGCAGGCGGGCGAGCGGCGTCCTCAGCTCGTGCGACACGGCGGCCGTGAACCCGGAGCGCAGCTCTTCGTAGGCGGCAAGGTCGCCTGCTTCGGAGATGTAGACGAGCCGCTCCTGGCGACCGTCGACCGCGTAAGGGACGATCAACGCCCGCTCGCTCTCCAGCAGCTCCAGGCTCAGCTGGTCGCCCTCGCGGACGCCCAGCGCCTGCCGCGCCCGGCGGCTGGCCGCGGCGACGCGGCCGGCGTCGTCGAGGACGACCACTGCCTCCCGGCTCTCCTCGACCAGGATCTGCCCGCGCCGCGCGTCCGCGTTCACCACGTCGTTACCACTCCTTCACCCCGCGAGAGCACGTATCGCTTGCATGATGCACATGTGGCGAAGGTGCTGATCATCGAGGACGACGACGTGATCGCCCAGGGGATGGCGCGCCACCTCACCGCCGCCGGCTTCGACGCCGTCGGCGTTGCAAACGGGGAGACGGGCCTCGCGCGACTGCGCTTCGAGCAGCCGGACGTGTGCGTGCTCGACCTGATGCTGCCGGGGATCGACGGGTGGCGCGTGATCGAGCAGGCGCGCGGCGAGGGAATCGGCACGCCGATCGTAGTCGTGAGCGCGCGCGGCACGGAGCACGACCGGGTCAACGCGCTCGAGCTCGGCGCCGACGATTACCTCGTCAAGCCCTTCTCGATGAAGGAGCTCGCCGCGCGTGTCGCGGCCGCCGCCCGTCGGGGCACGCGCGCCCAGGAGCCGCGACGGGGCGAGGAGATCTCGGTCGAGGAGCTGCGGCTCGACCCCCGGAACGTGCAGGCCTACGTCGACGGCGAGAGCGCGAACCTGACGCCGACCGAGTTCCGGCTGCTGTACACGCTCGCGCTCGAGCAGGGGCGCGTGCTGACCCGCGACGAGCTGCTCCAGCGGGTCTGGGGGCGTCGCGCTTCGCACCGCGACCGGACCGTCGACGTCTTCGTCCGCAAGCTCCGCGAGAAGGTCGACGCGCGCTCCTCGCGCCACACCTTCATCCAGACCCGCTACGGCGTCGGCTACAAGCTCGACCCCGCGCCCAAGTAGCGCCTAGCTCGTGAGGTAGAGGATCACGAGCGAGCCGCGCGGGACGGTCGCGCCGGCAGCCGGAGTCTGCGAGCCGACCTTGTCCTCGCGCCGGACATCACTCGCCTGCAGGTTGAGCGCGAGCACCTCGAACCCTGCGCCGACGAGCGCCTGGCGGGCCTGCTCGTTTGTTCTGCCGACGACGTCGGGGACCGATGTCTCCGCTGCCGGCTGCGCGCCGACCGAGACGTTCACCTGCACCGTGTCGCCGCGCTTGCGCTCGGTCCCCGCAGGCTGAGCCTGCGCGATCACGCGGCCGGCCGCCTCGTTCGAGGGCACGTACTGGACCGAGACCTTCAGCCCCTGCTCCGCGAACGTGCGCGCGGCGTCGGCGAGCTCCTGACCGACCACGTCCGGCACCGTGGCCGGCTGAGGGGCGGACGGCGCCGTCGTCGTCGTGGGCTCGGTCGTCGTCGTCGGAGCGGTCGTCTCGCTCGTCGTCGTCCCGGCAGCCTGGCGGGCGACGTTGATCCGCACCGTCGAGCCCTTCTCCGCCTCCCCGCCGGCGGCCGGACGCTGTGCCACCACCGTGCCCGGCGGCTGGTCGGACGGCACGGCGACCACATTGACGTCGAAGCCGGCGTCCCGGAGCGCCTTCGTCGCCTCCGACGAGGTGGTCCCGACGACATCGGGCACGCGCACGAGAGCAGCGGTCGTGCTGGTCGTGGTCGCCGGAGCCGTTGTCGCCGTCGGGGCGGATGTCGTGGTCGCCGCCTCGTTGTCATCGCGTGTGAGGAAGTAGGCCGCCGCGAGTCCGGCGAGCACGAGGACGAGCAGCGCGAGCAGCCAGGGCCAGATCGTCGGGATCGGGCGTCGCGGCGGCACCTGCTCGACCTGCTCGACCTGCTCGACGAAGACCTCGTCCTCGGGGCCCCACTGGTCGTCAGGCGGGACGATGACGGTCTCGTCGTCGGCGGGGTCGCGCGGGTCGCGTGGGGGGACGTCGGCCATCGAGCGGTCATCCCCGGTGGGCTGGTTTTCATGCCTGGCGACGTACAGTTCCCGCGTGGAGGCCTACCGCACGCCCGACGATCGGTTCGCCGACCTGCCGGGCTACCGCTTCGCGCCGCACTCCCTCCAGCAAGACAGCCTGCGGATGCACTACCTCGACGAGGGCTCCGGCCCACCCGTCCTGCTTCTGCACGGCGAGCCGACGTGGTCGTACCTCTATCGGACGATCATTCCGGAGCTGACT
The DNA here is from genome assembly GCA_033858115.1 of Gaiellaceae bacterium. GTDB lineage: Bacteria > Actinomycetota > Thermoleophilia > Gaiellales > Gaiellaceae > Gaiellasilicea. Next base: position 2,023 of record JAWVCV010000022.1, on the reverse strand, counting down.
TCGTCCGCCCGCGCAATCGCGCCGGACTACTTCGGCTTCGGGCGCTCCGACAAGCCACTGCAGGTGGCCGACTACGGCTACGACTTCCACACCGCCTCGATCGAGCGGCTCGCCGACGAGCTCGACCTGCGCGATGCGACCGTGGTCGTCCAGGACTGGGGCGGCCCGATCGGTCTCCGCCTCGCGGTCGAGCGCCCCGACCGCGTCGCCCGGCTCGTGATCATGAACACGGGCATCGGCGGCGGCCGGCCGCCCTCGGACGAGTGGCTGCGCTTCCGCGAGTGGGTGCGCCGGCTCGGCACGGAGATCGTCCCCGGGCGCCTGGTCCAGCTCTCCGCGGTGCAGCCGATCAGCGACGAGGTCGTCGAGGCCTACAGCGCGCCCTGGCCGGTCTCGGAGTCGAAGGCCGGCATCGTCGCGTTCCCCGAGCTCGTGCCGGCGACGCCGGACCACCCCGACCTGCCGAAGCACATGCGCGTTCGCCGGCAGCTCTCGTGCTGGGAGCGGCCGGCGCTCGTCCTGTTCTCGGACTCGGACCCGATCTTCCCGCCGCGCCACGCGGAGCGGCTGGCGGCACACATCCCCGGCGCGCTCGAGCCGGAGATCGTCGAGGGCGCCGGGCACTTCCTCCAGGAGGACAAAGGCCCCGAGATCGGCCGCCGCATCGCCGCCTTCGTCAGGGACTAGACGTCGAAGTGCGGGAGCCAGCCGAGCCAGCGGGGCAGGTACCAGTTCCGCTCGCCGAGCAGCTCCATCGCCGCGGGGACGAGCACGGAGCGGATGATCGTCGCGTCGAGCAGCAGCGCCACCGCCACCCCGAATCCCATCTGCTGGAACATCACGAGCTCCCCGGTGGCGAAGCCGGTGAAGACGACGACGATGATCAGCGCCGCGCCAGTGATCAGCCGCGCGGTCGTGCGGATGCCGAACGCAACCGCCTCGCTCGAGTCGCCCGTCCGGAGGTAACGCTCGCGGATCCGGCTGAGGAGGAACACGTGGTAGTCCATCGAGAGCCCGAAGAGGACCGAGAAGAGGAAGAGCGGCAGCCAGGCCTCGATCGCGTCCACCTGGGGGAAGCCGAAGATCTCGTTGCCGACGCCCTTCTGGAAGACGAGCACGATCAAGCCGTAGGCCGCGCCGACCGAGAGCAGGTTGAGCAGGATCGCCTTCGCCGGCACGACGAGCGACCGGAAGGCCACGGTCAGGAGGAGGAAGCTGAAGCTGAGCACGAAAGCGAACACGATCGGCAGCCAGCGCCTCATCAGCTCGCGGTAGTCGACGATCTCGGCCGTCGGTCCGGTCACGTACGTCCGCACGCCGGTGAGCGCGCCCACCGTCAACGGCACGACCTCCTGCCGTAGCCGCTCGACCGCCTGCACCGCCGCCTCGTCGCTGCTGTCGCCGGCGACGAGCGCCTCGACGACGGCCAGGTCGGACTTCGGCGCGACCTCGATCTTCGGGTTGCGGAAGGCAGGATCGCTCGCGAGCCGCTTGCGCAACCGGTCCAGCCCTCGACGGACCAGCGGCTTGTCGATATCGCCCTCGACCACGATCTGCACCGAGTCGACCGTGCCGGCGCCGAACTCCCGCTGCAGCGCCACGAACCCGTCCTTCGAGGCGTAGCCGTCGGGGATCGTGCTGACCCCCGCCGATCCGGTCCGGAGGTCGAGCGCGGGCAGCGCGAGCACGACGAGCAGCGCCCCGCCGACGATCAGGCTGGTGAGCGGCCGGCGCTGGACGCGCCTGACGACGGCGCCCCAGAAGCGGCCTTCGCTCGCGCCGCGGCCGACGAAGGGCAGTCGCAGCGCGTCGACCCCGTCGCCGAGGAGCGAGAGGACGGCCGGCAGGAGGGTCGTGGCCGCCGCGACGGCCGTGATCCCGACGAGGATGGCGCCGGCGGCGAGGCTGCGCAGGATCGTGTCCGGCACGAGCAGCATTCCCGTCAACGCGATCACGAACGCGGAGCCGCTGAACAGGACCGCGCGGCTGGCGCTGCGGCCGGATGCGGCGATCGCGTCGACCG